>CALPIT020000131.1 GCA_943323705.2 Streptomyces griseus | reverse complement strand
GAGCGATTTTTAATTTTAGCCCACCGTTTCAACGGTGGGTGAAGTAGAAAAAAACAACAGGACAAAATCCTGTAGTTCTATACAGACACCATGCCCTGCAAAAAAGTAACCTTTTGGGGGCAACACCAACGATGGCTATAAATACCCTACCAACGCAACGTCCCTTTCAGGAGACATTGCTGAGAAGAAAGAGCGATATTTTATTTTAGCCCACCGTTTCAACGGTGGGTGAAGTAGAAAAAAACCAGGACAGAGTCCTATAGTTCTGTATAGACACCAGTGCCCTGCGGAACACCGGCGCCAATATTTTAATTTAGCCCACCGTTTCAACGGTGGGCGGAGAAACCATTACCCATTATCTTCAAAATCTATCACAAATTTACTACCCTGCTCATACTCATAAGCTAAGCTTCCATGCAATTGCTTGACCAAGCTTTTTATTATCGAAAAGCCAATGGTTTCTAGCGCATCAAAATCAATATCAGAAGGCAGTCCAGGTCCGTTATCGTGAAATATCAATTGAAATGAGTTTTTATTCAATTTCATTACGCTTACAACTACTTTATTTTTCTGATGGGCTGGAAGATATTTGTATGCATTGGTGAGTAATTCATTCATGATCAGACCAAGCGTTACAGTTGTGTTGATGTTAAACACAAAATCATTTGGCAGTATTTCAAATATTATTTTCCTGTCTTCCCTTCCGAACAATTGCGCCACATTACTGATGATGTTATTTAAAATCACATTGAATTCCAGTTTGCCCACATTTTCATTTTGATAGAGCAACTCATGTATCATGGCGATGCTCATAATACCGCTCTGACTTTCATTGAAAGCTGCCATTCCTTTTTCATCTTCAATTCCTGATTTTCTCAATTCCAGCAACCCGCTGATTACTTGAAGGTTGTTCTTTACACGATGATGAATTTCTGTCAGTAGTATTTCTTTTTCAGAAAGTGCCTTGTTCAAACTTTCTGTTCTTTGCTGTACTTTTTGCTCGAGGATGAGGCTGTCTTTTTTAAACTTACGAGTACGATAAAGAATAATCAAATAAACAAACAAAACAAACAATAAAGATGCGAATACTATGAACATACTTTCCAAATAGAAAGGCTTGAGTACATGAATTGGAATCAGAATCTCTTGTTCATTCCAATTGCCCGATTCTAATTGAGCTTTGATGTGTAATTTAAAATTTCCATAAGGTAAGCTGCTGATTCGAATTACATTTTCATTCACATAGTTCCAGTCTTTATCAATACCATCAATACGATAAGCATACCGATGTGGCCGATTTTGAAAATCAAGTAAGGAATAAGACATGGTTAAGAATTTATCACCCACATTCATGATGATTTCATTCTGCGTTTTTAATTCCTTGGATATTTCTACTAGTGTGTCTTTCGCTGATGAAAATTTTGATAAGCCTACCAATTGAAATGGAACTGAACTTTCTTTTGAATCCTCATTCATAGTAGCCGGATCAAATGCATCGATTCCATTTTGTCCGCCGAAATAGATAATTCCATCTTCATCTTTAAACGAGGAGATACGATTGAATTCAGTATTCACAAGGCCATCTTTTGTTCGATATATTCTAGTAGAATAATTATCCTTATTAAATTTCACCAAACCACTATAACTGCTGATCCAAAAGTTTTTGTTATTGTCTTCTTCAATACGATACAAAATATTGTCGGACAAACCGTCTTCAATCGTGAATTTTTTAAAGTTTTCGGAAGCGATTGGGTGCGAGGCATTCCAGTTCCAGCGAATCAATCCATCTCCATTCATCGCCAACCAAGCAACGCCTTCTTTATCTTCATATAAATCAAAAATACCGGTAAAGGGTAAACGAAAATCTATAAGTTGTTGTTCCTTACCAAAATAATTATAAATAACAGCATGATCATTGATTAAATAAATACCATTTTCAGCCACGGCTATCCAATCTTTTGATTTTGTTTTGGTAATTCGATAAACATTTACAGGAGATGGAATATTTTTTTGAGCATACGTTACTAGTCTTGAAACATTTGATTGTGTATTAAAAACGATGATACCTGAACTACCTCCGACTAAAATCAAAGAATCCGAATAATCGGCCATTGACCATACGTCTCCAATGATTTCATATGTGTATTTCATCGTTTTACCGCTGACAAGATTATACTTTGACATCGGAAAACCTCCTGCATAAAGCCAATCCTTTTTCTTTAAAAGCGTTGATCCATTAATATCTACAAATGCACGCTCCTCTTTTTCTTTTATCCTCAATTGGCTATTAACCATAGCCAGAATTTGTTTTTCGCCGTACCGATTTTGATCTACATAAATATTTCTTACCGGAGCATTGCCAATTTGGTTTAACAGCGCATTTGAAAATAAATGTTCAAATTGATTCTTTCGGATATTGACCTGATAGACGCCTTTGTCTGTACATAACCAGTAATTACCATTGCGATCTTCACAATAACTGGGTACCCCGAAATAGCCCAAATTCTTTTGTTCAATGGCATTGAAAATCTCTATCCATTGATTTTCTTTCAGCAAATAATAATTGTATTGCTCAGATTTAAACAACTGAGATGGGCCTATGTAATTCACCAAATTCATATTCGTTGATGCAACAACTGAAGTGTTTGACAATTTTGATTTATTTCCTAAAGAATCAACGGTCAGATATGTTTTCAAAGAATCATCATAGAATATAAATTGCTTATCACCCAAAACACCCGCCGTTTTTTGCGTACTATTTATAAGTAAAGGAGCCCAATTCCCGCGTATCAAATAACATTGATTTTGATTATCGTAATATACTATACAGTCATTTATAGTATTCATTCGTGATAGCAACTGGCTTTCAGAAATATCGCCTGTATTTGTTTTGGTAAGATTTGCACGAAGCACAAAGGATGAAGATAAAGTGTACTGCCATATTTTACAAGGCTTATCTGTAGCGAAAAATATACTACCCAACTCATCATGACTCATGAGTTTCAACTCATCTTCTTTAAAAGGCATATTCGATAACGCCTCATTTAATTTTTTAAATTGATAGGTATTTAAATCAAGCACCTGATAACTGTTCATGGGATTGGTAGAACCATAGTTTAGGGTAGACTGTATGAACAAATTATTTTTTGAATCCATTGCCAATCTGGTAATGGCATTGGTTGAAAAAGGTGCGTTCTGGGTATTAAAAATTTTAAAGAAATGGCCATCATAACGGCAGAGTCCATTGGCGGTGGCAAACCACATAAAACCGTATCTGTCTTGTATTGCATCTAGAATCATTCGCGAAGGCAGTCCATCTTCCATGGAAATCATGCGTTTGGTGATGATGTATTTTTGATTGGAAATAAAGTCTTGCGCGTAAGAGAAAAAACCAATAGCAACAAATGCCAATAGCAACAGTAGTTTTTGGATATGTCTTTTTTTGGGAATCATTCGGGGGAGAATGTTTGTTATTTGGCGTTTAAAGTTTAATACGCTACGCTGGTTTAATGGTTTAAATCGCTTTGCTGGTTTGTTATGCTTTAATTGGTATTTAAACGTATTATTTAGGAGTATATGAAAATTTCATTTCCTAAAACACAGTTTTACATTGGATATTTTACATTCATTATTTTACATTCATCTTCTCTCTCAACCCCACTCCCACAGTCGCTTTCGGCACCACCAAGCTAATCGTATTCACTGCAAAATAAGCTTCCGACACATGAACATATCCACCGTAGGGACCGGTTTCGCCCCATGAATTTTTGACGATAAAAAATGTTTTGCCTTCTTTGGATTTTTCTATTCCAACAATATGCATTAAATGATCGTCTTGTGTAGTGAGGTTTTCAAATAATTGCTGTCTTGTATTTTGAGTGTAAGTTTCTTCTTTAAAATCAGGATTGGCGAAAGCAGTATTTACATTTTCATCAGCTTTGATGTTCAATGCCATTCCTTTTTTGGCATTAAAACCATTGTTACTTACGTCAGCATCCCACAGCACCGTGTAGCCGCTGTTCACTGCATTCTTTACCACATCAATCATTTCATTCAAAGGAATATTGAAATAAGCCCCATTACTGAAATTATCAGGTACTTCTAAAATGAAAGGACTGTAAAAAGGATGATGTGTAAACGAAGTGATGTGTACATAATCATCGGCATTAAATTTCAAAGATGTTTTGGCAAAACTGTGAGGTGTATATTTTCTGTTGTTGTAAACAAATTGCTGGGGTAAGGGGCCCATGTTTTTATCCAAAATTTTGTTGAAACCTGGCATCCAGTCTGCGGATAAAGGATGCCCTTTTGTTTTTAAAGTACTGTCGAGATATTTTTTCAATTCCTTGAACAATTCCTGATGGTCATACACTTTATCACCATTTACCAAACCGTTGTACACTTGATCCGGTACGGCACCATACTCTGCATAAGCACGAATTACATCATGTCCTAGACCACCTTCGCTGAATTGTGCATGTCCCTGACGTAAAACATAATTCTTCGCTTTTTCAATGTAGATATTTCTAACGGTAAACATCTCACTCAAATCGTAAGCACCCAGTTTATTTTTAATGGCTTGAGATTCTACAAGAGAAGTTGTGGCAAAAGACCAGCAAGTGTTTGTTCTTTCTTGATCTTTAATTTTGGTGGCGCTGTTTTTCTTAGCACCGATAAACGATTCCCCGGCAATGGCTTTCACGCCCGAAGCATCAGGAGAAATATCTTGAGATTTGTCGTCTTGTGCAAATAAAAAAGCAGCGTTACAAAAAGCAACGAGTAATAATATTGATTTTTTCATCTTGATAGATTAGTAATTTAAAGTAACATTAAATGTTTCAGCAGACACGCCTAGCTCATCAGCAGCGGCATTGCTCAATCGGATAAGCAGCCCTTCATTTTGTTTTAAATCAGGTATCACATCTAACACCTTCGCATAAACGAACTTCTGTGTATTCTTTGATGTGATTTTTATGATAGAACCAGCAGGTGCTGTGTTATGCAAACAATAATATTTTCCGTCATTCCATCCACTCGTACTTTTAAAAATCGCAGCAACACCTGTTTCTGAAGTAGCAGGAGGATTACCACTATGTTGTGAACCATAAGAAATACCAAATGAACCTCCATTGAAATTTCTAACAATGGCTGAGCTGTTTGTTTGGGGCTTAGCTTCTGCAACAACAGGTGGAGTAACTACAGGTGCAGCAACTACTACAGGTTTATCAGCTACTGCAGGTTTTGTTGGCGTTGGCGGCACAGCAGTTTGAGCTGGTTTTTCAACAACAGCGGGTTTAACAACCGGCTTTGTAGTTTCAGGTGTAACAACAGCTACGGTAGTTGTGTTAGTTTTAGCTGGTGTTTCTGTTCCTCTTTTTTTATATCCTACAATTAAATTAGCGCCTTCATTTACACCATCAACTGTTAGTTTGTTCCATTTTTTGATATCGTCGATGCTAGCATTTGCATTTTGAGAAATTTGAAATAAAGTTTCTTTCTTTTGTACTTTATGATATATGGCTACCATGTCTGATGACACAGCAGGTTTTGTATTTTGAACTACCGGAGTGGTTGCGGGTTTTGTTACTGTGGGTGTTGTAGGGATGGGCTTTGCAACAGGAACTGTAGGTGTTACAGGTGGTGTGACAACAGGAGCCGTTGTTGAAGTAGGTGTAGGATCCGTTAAGGGAGCCATTTTTTTATCAGTAGGAATTTTTAATACTTGTCCTACTTTCACACCATTTTCAAATGGAATGTTATTAAATTCAGCCAATTCTCTGGGATGAACGTTCACTATACGTCCGATTGAGAACAATGTTTCTTTTGGACCAACCTTGTAAGTTTTTTGAGCAAAAACTAACACAGGAAAAAGCAAAAGGATAAAGAGTAAATTTTTCATTCGTTTTTGGCTTTAGTTCATTAAAATAATAGTTGCCGGAATACAATCGATTATCATAATACACTTATAAAAAAGGCATTGCAAATATGAGGAAATTAGTTGGTTTAAAAATGTATTACACCGATTGGATATCTGTAATGGTCCCATGAATTGTCCCAAACAGCTATCATATCGGCATAATACATGTAAATTATGGACAAAATTGTAATTAAAATAGTATCACTTGTTAAGAATCCTCCATTCGCGTGGATAATAGTTATTGATACGATTGGGCAAGGCCTTGACAAACCCAAGTGGCAAGCCTCCATATTTCATGAGCATCCAGCCCGTACCATTGAAATCCTTTTCTATCGTCTCTAACCTAAGGAATTGCAAGGCCTTATTCAAATCCAGCGAAACAGCTGTAATATCAGGATTTAATATTGTGCTCATCGCCAGTTCATGTGAAGGAATCAATTCATTGCGAATGAGACTTCCCATATTGACACCTGCTTTTTTGATATACAAAGCAGATTGCAACACAGGAATTTCATTGATTAGATTTTCAGGGAAGGCAATGATGTCGTCTTTCCAGGGGAAGAGGGAAAGTTCATTAGATGCAAGCCAGTTTGTAGTTTGAAAGCCCCCTTTAATTCCCCCAAAGGGGGAAGATGCTTGCCTTTTGTTCTTGGGGGTTTGATGCTTGGGAGTCTCCATTAATTTCCCCAAAAAGTGAGGATGATTGAGGTTTGTATTTGTGTTTGTTTTTTTAAAAGCGGCGATGAAGAATCCTTCGCCTTTTACTTTATCGGGATAAAAACGGTAACCATAAGCGTTAGTTTCTTTTGTAATGGTTTCGATAATATTCCATTCGGGATTGATTTGAAGTTGTATAGATTCGAATCCGTTTTCTGTAATCAGCCATTCGGCAATATTTTCATTTTCAGCTTTGGAATAAGAACAAGTGGAATAAATCAAAATACCATCTTGTTTTAAAGCCTCTTTTACATCAGCCAAAATCCTTTGCTGGCGCTGACTACAAAGCGCCACATTATCCAAACTCCATTCATTTATGGCATCAGGATCTTTTCTGAACAAACCACTGCCACTGCATGGTGCATCTACCACAATCACATCAAAATAACTATCTAGACTTTGGAAATCTCTTGGGTCATTATTCGTCACTACAACATTGGCAGCTCCCCATTTGGTAATGTTTTCAACAAGCACATTCACTCTGGTTTTAATCACTTCATTGCTTAACAACAAACTATCTTTTGAAATCAATGATTGTATCAATGTAGATTTACCTCCTGGTGCAGCGCATAAATCCAATACTTTAATCGATGTATTCAAATCAACTGTTTGTTGTAACACTTGCTCCAAAAACATACTGCTGGCCTCTTGCACATAATAGGCGCCTGCATGAAACAAAGG
>CALPIT020000130.1 GCA_943323705.2 Streptomyces griseus | reverse complement strand
TAGCATGGCTGATAAATTAGCTAACGAAATCGTTGCTGCAAGCAAAGGTGAAGGTGCTGCTTTCAAAAAGAAAGAAGATACTCACCGTATGGCTGAAGCAAATAAAGCTTTTGCTCACTTCAAAGTATAGTTTTGAAATTCAAAATAAAAAAAAGCCGCTCATTGAGTGGCTTTTTTTATGTCGAAGATTTTTTCCTGTGCACTTGTGATTTTTCTACTTCAACCGCTAATTTGTTTGGCTAAAAAAGACGAACCCTAAATAAACGTTGGTTAATGGTGAGATTTTTGGAGATTATTTGATTTTTAAATTATAAAGGATTTAAAGTACTTCCTTCCAGAACTCAATAAATCCAGTATCTAGCTTATATCCAGCGTATCTAGCTTATCCAGCATATCCAGCATACCTTATTTCATAATTAAAACAGTGCCAGTCAGCACCTTCGTAGAACCATTCTTTTCTTTATAACCTAACGACCATACATAGGTGCCAATTGGTTGTTTCTTATTTTTAAAAGTCCCATCCCATCCTTTCAACCACTGGGTAGTAGAAAAAATTAACTGTCCAAACCGGTTATAAATCCTAAACCATTCACAATCGGGTGAATTTATTCCTACAGGAATTGGTCGGAAAATATCATTGAGGCCGTCATCATTAGGAGAAAATGCATTAGGGATATAGTAGTAGTCTTTGGGTTGTTGAAACACTTTAATAAACACAGAGTCTTTATCGGAGCAACCGATGCTGTTATAAGCGGTTACCACAAAAAGTTGATCATCACTTAATGTAGCAATCGGATTTTGAATGTTAGAGAAATTAAGCATCGTAGAAGGAGTCCATTCATATCGATCTCCTCCAATTGCAAATAATTGATGTGCGCCATTCTTCACTGCAATCGTGTCATTTCCGGCATTAGCATTAACTGGAGGGCGAACATTAAAAGTAAACAATGCGGTATCCGCACATCCATTTGAATTAGTGACATCTATTTGGTAAATGCCTGAAGTTGTAATTAAAGTAGGATCAATAACAGGAATGTTATTTTGAGTCCAATTGACTGTTAGTCCTGTTGTATTAAAAACTCGGGTTAAATTATAGCTTGAACCAAAACAAACAGTATCTTTTTTATCCGGGCCAACATTAGGAGTTGCCAAAGTAATTACATTTAAATTATTCCTTGGTCCTTCACATACTCCAATGGTTTGACTCACATAATAACCAACGGTTCCGGTGTTATTGGTTGATGGAAATGGAGAAATGTTTGTGCCCGTTCCTCCTGTTGAATTAGTGTACCAAAGTAAATTAGCACCTGTAGCAGATAATGAGTTTGTAGCATTGCCTTTGCAATATGTAACTGGACTACTAACCAATGGAGCCGCAGGTGTTACATTTACCGTAACAACTATTTCAGCTCTTGGTCCTTCACATGAGCCTATTGTAGCACTTACAAAAAAACTAGTATTGCCTACGTTTATTGTAGATGGAATTGGCGGGGTTGATGAACCTGTTCCTCCGGAATTAACATCGTACCACAATAAGTTATTTCCGTTAGCGGAAAGTACAATTGGAGTTACACCCTGGCAGTAAACTACGGGTGAAATTACTTGTGGCGCAAGAGGTGTAGAATTTATGATAACAGTTATTTCAGCTCTGGGACTTTCTCCGCAACTTAAAGTTTGCGAAACAAAATAAGATATAGTCCCTGTACTTAATGTAGAAGGAATTGGAGCTGCATTACTTCCAGTTCCTCCAGTTGCTGAAGTGTACCACAAAAGATTGTCACCAATGGCAGTAAGCTCTTGAGATGGTTCGAGCTGGCAGTAAGTATAAGAAGCGGGGTTAACAACGGGTGCTGGTGGTAACCCGGTTATTGTGACATCCAAATTTGCCATAGGACTTACGCATCCCAAAACAGTTTGATTGACATAATAAGTAGTTGTGCCAACAGAAGACGTGGAAGGAATTAAGCTGCTTACACCACTTCCTCCAGTAGGTATGGTATACCAGAATAAGTTTGTTCCTGTTGCGGTTAATGGAACTGCAACAGCTCCGATGCAATACGACAATGGTGCACCTACGGTTGGAGCTGAAGGTGTTGGGTTAACCGTAACCGTTATTGAGGATCTTGGACTCTCTCCACAGTTTGTTGTTTGACTTACATAATAAATGGTAGATCCGGATGTAGTTGTTGATGGAGTAGGAGCAATTGCATTTCCAGTACCACCTGTCGAAGTTGTGTACCACAATAATCCACTACCCGACGCTGTTAGTGGGGTAGCAATTGCATCCTGGCAATATATTACAGGAGAAATCACAATTGGAGTTGCTGTAGCTGCAACGATTGTAACTACAATGGGTGCACGTGGCCCCTCACAATTATTTACTGTTTGACTTACATAATATGCTGAGTTGCCAATTGTTGCAGATGAAGGTGTTGGGGCTGTGGCCAATGCAGTGCCGCCTGATCCAAAATTATACCAATTTAGATTGGTGCCTATTGCGGTTAGTTGACTTGTAGGCGATCCAACACAATAAGTGAGAGGTGTAGTAACAGTAGGAGGAGCTGGTAATGGTTTGATAGTTACTGTTATTGGAGTTCTTGGGCTTTCACCGCAGTTGCCGCTCTGAGTTACATAATAAACTGTATTACCAGGCGTTGCTGTTGAAGGAATTGGTGCAGTTGAGTTACCGACTCCTCCTGTTGCATTCGTATACCATAACAATCCGTTACCTGTAGCAGTAAGTTCAGTTGCTGTGCTATTTTCACAAAAGCTGACAGGAGAACTCACCGTCGGCTCAGGTGTACCGTTAGTAATATTAACAACAATAGGAACTCGAATACTTTCACCGCAGGTTAATGTTTGACTCACATAATAAGTGATACTTCCCAATGTAGCAGTTGAAGGAGTTGGTGCGGTTGTAGTTCCTGCAGGGCCACCGGTTAAAGTAGTGTACCAAAGCAAATCGGTGCCATTTGCGGTAAGGGGTAGTGCTGTGGTATTTTGACAATATGATACTGGGGAGGTAACTACAGGAGGATTGGGTATTATTGTAACGTTTACGGTAAAATCTTTAGTAATTGGGCAATTGCCACCCGGGTCAGAAGATGTGACAGAATAAACTGTGGTAACAGTAGGAGTTGCAATTACGGTAGGACCAGTTGTTATATTTAAGCCAACGCCAGTCCATGTATAAGTTCCATTTCCACCTGAGGCGGTAAGGTTTACACTTTCCCCAATGCAAATTGTGGCAGAAGATGTTGAGCCGCCAGATCCCACACTTGTGGACACATCAAGAATATTAACGCCAGATATCGGTGCTATGGTGTAATCACAAACATCACCGGCATAGCCATCAAACATTAAATAATAAGTATTGCCGACAATTAAATTTGCTGCAGTGATTGCTGTAGGGAAAGTACTGGGTTGAATTTGAGAATAGCAACCTTGAGAAGTTACGGCACCTGAGCCACAACCTCCATCATAAAACATCATTTGTATACCATCGCCATTAGTACTATTGGTTACCCAAACATTAAATGAAGCAATCGGTGCCGAAGCTATAAAGGTGATAAATGAATTATTCTCCATCGTACCACAAAATTCTGCGCTAAGTTCAGGCCATTCATCTGGGTTATACGCACTTGAAGTATTGCCACAATATCCACTAAAATTACAAACTGCTGTAGCGCCTGAACAGTCGTCTGCTGCAGGAGGATTCCCTAAGCATGGTGGCTGTGCAGGAGGAGGTGGGGCAGGGGTATTGTTGAAAGTGATGCTCCAGCTGTTAAGCGTTCCTGTAAATAAACCGAGTACATCTTGTATGCATAATGACCAGGTTCCATTTGCATTTTGGCCATTATTAATCGCACCTAGAGGTTCATCTGGAAGATATGTACCTGTGAATGGTGCTGTTCCAATAGAAATGGATGCCAGAGCAGTTCCGGAAAAACATGTTCCTGTGTAATTGTCTCCAGACCCGCCATTTTGAACAGAAAGAAAAATAATGGTGCCATCGGGAGCTTGTAATGCAATTTCTAAATCCGAAACCCAGGTATGTGTAATATCCAAACAAACGCTGGCTAATCCAAAGTTTGTATTGATTGTTCCTATGCCGGTTACATTAATTGGAAAGCATGTTGGTGTAGCTCCGCCATCCGGAATGGCACCACCACCGCCATTGAAGGTTTGTGCAAAAATATCGGTGTTGATTAGCGTCAAAAATGAAAAAAACAATGCAATGCTTAATCTCATCTTTTTTGATTTGATTTTTTAGTTTGGTTGTAGATTCGATAGGCTGCTTCTTTGGCAGGATTTCCTTGGCCAAAGCTTTTGACAATATATTTTTCGGGTATCCATTTTTTAAATTCGGCTTCGGTGATAGAGCGGTTAGATTTCAAAACAAAACATCTTACCGGAAATCGCTCTGCCATAAAAAAACTGACGCCTTCTTTTTTTTGAATTAACTCCTGAAGAGATAACACATCGCCTCTTTCTGTAACTCCTGAAATGTAGATATAATATTCAAATTGCAAATTGTATTTTGCTGTGTTCTCATTATGAATTGAAAATGAAGAAACAGAAAAAAATGTAAAGGTGAGCAACAAGAAAATTTTGAACAATCTCATAAAATCATCATTGGGTTTTGAATCAATAGAATTGGCTATAAATTCACAGCGCATAAAGGTAAAAAAAAATCAACAAACTGAATTTTTTTATAATGCTTAGTTTGCTAATTTTGGCTTTTGTAATAATTACAGGATTTTCTAAAACTTACCGTACAGCTAAGTAACAAAAACCGAGAATTACAGAAGTTAATTGAATTGGCGAATCAACCACTCAAAATCATGAATGCAAAGGCCCTTTTTTCAATCTTTTTTTTCTTTTCCTTACATAATACCTCTGCTCAGCAAATTGCATTTCAAACAAATCTTGGAAAAATTTCTTCAGACAAAGCCTCGAAAATGATCAATCAAGCCTATTTTCTTAAAACTTCAATTGTTCAGCATTCAGCGAATGGTAATCTTGTTTTCTCCGAAAAAAATACAATAGAGGTAGACGCGACTGGTAATTTCATTATCAACATTGGTTCAGGAAAGAACATTGCCGGAAATATTGACTCTGTAAATTGGTCGGACGATTCATTCTTTCTAATCTTGGAGTCTGATACTTCAAAAAAAAATCAAGACTATTTCAAATACATTTCTAACATTAGAATTCCAACGGATCTTGATCAGAACAACCTCGAAGGAATGGTTAACGATGATGAATCGAAAGGCTGGGGAAGCATTATTATTCCCAATGCTAAAGGTAGAAGGCCTAAGAAAATAACTGCAGATTTAAGTACACAATATGTAAACATTGCCTATCCTGCTGATACTTATCCGATATACCGCCATTACGAATGGTTTGATGAAGATGCCAACGGTTTAGGCAATAGTTTTATGCTTACCTACAGCGAAAAAACACGACATGAGTTTTTTGAAAATACCAATAAACTGGGAGAGGTAAAGCTATATGCAAAAGCATTTCAGGAATTACAGATCAAAAACCTTGATCATAACATTGAACTTTTTTTAACCCAGCCTGAAAAAATAACCAACCTCAGTGAAACCTACGCTATTAAAGGTCCTTGGAAGTTAATTTACTTTATCGAGTGGTAATTAATTTACTGATTTAGTTTGAATTGTATCTATGGCATTCTGAACAGGAATAGAATCGTATCCAGGTATCAAACCTTTTAGTTCTGGAATAATCGAGTCTGTTTGCTGAAACATTTTTTCCTGTTTAAGCGCCGCTGCTTTTTTATCCTTGGCTTTTTTCTTATTCTTCTCTGCTTTTTTTTCTTTTTCTGCTTTTTTAGCAGCTAGTTCATTTGCGGCATCGTCATCAATTTTCTGTTTGGCATGCTGGATGATGAAGTAATATTTTCTCACATTCACATTGTCTACCAAAGCGGTAATGACTTCTAAGAAATTTCCATCTTTATTCCATTCTGTGTCCTTTTTTTCTTTTTGGCCATCTGTTTCAATTCTGAATCCGACATTAGGAATAAAGTATTCACCATCCGCTATACCTAACGAGAAAATTGGAGTTTCGGGCGTTCTGCCTTTTCCGCTGTAGATCATAGCTTCCATGATTTTGTCATTCAAGTTCATGAAGTAGGTGCCACTGTCCTGATATAAAACTGCAGAATCCATTATCAAATTTGGTTGAAATTCTCTTTTGCTTACCTGCTGGTAGGCGTAAGATATTTCTCTGAGAACGAGTAAACTTAATGGATGTGTTTGCAAAAAAGGTCTTGATCTTTTGATGACTTCTCTACACTCTCCATTCATATTCAAATCAAAAATCTCTTGTTCTTTCTCCATGTCTTCCAATGGCTTGTAATGTGGGTTTTCTGTATAACCAATCATTAAGGCCAAAACTTCTGCGTTCGTGAGTGTGGAATCATTGTTCAAGTAACGAATAATGAGTTTTTGATAATACAAGCTGCTGGTTCTATCTTGAGTGCTATCAACTATGGGTTTAAAATCTCTTTTGTATATAAATGGAGGTGAGGGTGGCGTTTCAGTTTGTTCGTAAGCCAATTTGCTGATTAACAAGGCTGTTATCAAAAAAAATATTCTTGCAGTCATTGAAAATGGGTTTTCGGAGGCGAAAGTTAAACAAACAGGCTGATTTTTAGTGCAAAATGTCAATAAAAAAATCTGTTTCCCTTTGCTAGCTTACATTAAATGGTTACATTTGCGCCGCTAAAAGATTCAGAAAAGTTATTTATTAGCTGAACTATTTAGCATCAAATGAGAGCATAACTCACCATATTAAACGTTGTATGCTGAATAATTAAAGCATATCCATTGCAGGAAACTGCACATTGCATTCAAAAAATTTCAATCAATAAAAATTAAATACAAACATGGCAGATTTACGTTATCAACGAAACTTTGGTATTGCCGCTCACATTGATGCCGGTAAAACCACTACCACCGAACGTATTCTTTATTATACGGGTGTGAATCACAAAATCGGAGAGGTGCACGAAGGTGCTGCTACGATGGACTGGATGGCTCAGGAACAAGAAAGAGGTATCACTATTACTTCAGCTGCTACCACTTGCTTCTGGAACTTCCCAACTGTACAAGGCGTTAAAAATGCGGATACAAAACAATTCAAGTTCAACATCATCGATACTCCGGGTCACGTGGATTTTACTGTGGAAGTAGAACGTTCACTTCGTGTATTGGATGGTTTATTGGCTTTGTTCTGTGCTGTATCTGGCGTTGAACCACAATCTGAAACTGTATGGCGTCAAGCTAACCGTTACAGAGTACCACGTATCGGATTT
>CALPIT020000129.1 GCA_943323705.2 Streptomyces griseus | reverse complement strand
TGGGGATCGCAGATTCGTTCTTATGTATTCCATCCATATAAAATGATCAAAGACCATCGCACAGATTTTGAAGTGGGCAATGTGGGTCCGGTTATGGACGGAGAAATTGATGGATTTATTAAGGCGTATTTGATGAGTGAGAAGGAGGGTGAGGTTTAATTTGGTAATTGGTTAATTTGAAAATTGGTGGATGTAGGGATTTGATGATTTGTTGATTTTATGATTTTTTAAGTTTTTTGATGTTTTGCTGAAAAAAGTTATAGTGTAGGAAAATAAACTTCAGTTCAAATTAAATTGATTTTATTAATAAGTGATTATTTTGTCGGTGTAAAACTTTAGAAATATATACACCTATGCAAACAAATAAATCACCTAATTTAATTGTGAAATTGAGTTTTGAATTTGCATTGAAAACTATCAAATATGCAGCTCAACTAGAAACTCAAAAGAAGTTTATCATTGCCAATCAATTGCTTCGTTCTGGTACCTCAATAGGAGCAAATATCAGAGAGGCTCAGAATGCACAAAGTAAACAAGATTTTATTCACAAGTTGAAAATTGCAGCAAAAGAGGCTGACGAAACTGAATATTGGTTGTTACTTTGCAATGCATCAAATTATCCGGATTGCCATGACATGATAAATGATGCAAATATTTTAATTAAAATATTATCTAAAATCATTGCTACTACTAAAAATAGTATCAGCGACAGTAAAAAATAATAATAATCAATAATTAAAAAATCTATAAACTAACAACAAATAATTGTCAAATTAACCAATTACCAAATAAACCAATTATCAAATTATCAAATTGAACCACCATGCAATACGGAGACTTCTACTTTCCAATGCCGGCTAATGAACCAGTATTGAGTTACGCACCAAGCAGTAATGAAAAAATTGCTTTGAAAAAAGCGCTCAAAGAAATGAAAGCTGAAAAGCTGGATGTGCCGATGTACATTGGCGCAGAAGAAGTAAAAACAGGGAATAAGCTTTCCATACATCCTCCTCACGAACGAAATCATCTACTCGGTCATTTTCATGTTGGAGATGCCAAACATGTTACCAAAGCCATTAACGCAGCTTTGAAAGCCAAAGACAAATGGGCGAATATGAGCTGGGAAAACAGAGCCAATATTTTTTTAAAAGCAGCTGATTTGCTGGCTACGAAATATCGTCCGCATATTGTAGCAGCAACCATGCTTGCACAAAGTAAAAATGTAATTCAGGCAGAATTAGATGCTGCCTGTGAATTGATTGATTTCTTAAGATTCAATGTTCATTTTCTAAGTGATATTTATCGCCAACAACCCATTAGTGCTAATGGTATGAACAATAGAATGGAATACAGACCACTCGAAGGATTTGTATTTGCTTTGACGCCATTCAATTTTACAGCTATTGGCGGCAATTTGCCTACCAGCGCTGCTATGTGTGGCAATGTAGTGGTTTGGAAATGTGCAAATACACAGGTTTACAGTGCCCAATTGTTTATGCGAATTTTAAAAGAAGCGGGTTTACCCGATGGTGTTATCAATTTGATTTATGTAGATGGTCCTGTGGTTGGAGAAGTTGTTTTCAATCATCCAGAATTTGCAGGTATTCATTTCACCGGAAGCACAGGTGTTTTCAACGGCATGTGGGAGAAAATTGGTGCCAACATGAATAAGTATAAATCTTACCCAAGAATCGTTGGTGAAACTGGAGGTAAGGATTTTGTAATCGCTCATAAATCAGCTGATGTAGATGTGGTTGTTACCGCATTGGCAAGAGGAGCCTTTGAATTCCAGGGACAAAAATGTTCTGCAGCCTCAAGAGCCTATATTCCATCTAATATTGCACCAGCAGTGAAAAAGAAATTGGTGGAAGCCGTTAAATCCATGAAAATGGGAACAGTGGAAGATTTTACCAATTTCATCAATGCTGTAATCGACGAGAAAAGTTTCAATAAAATTGAGGGTTATATTAAAGCGGCAAGAAAACGCGATAGCAATGTGAAAATCTGGGTAGGAGGAAAATGTGATAAAACGGATGGTTACTTTATTGAACCTACCATCATTGAAACCCAAGATCCTAAATATACAACGATGTGCGAAGAGATTTTTGGACCGGTTCTTACCATTTATGTTTATGATGAAAATAAGTTTGAAGAAACATTGAAATTGGTTGATGGAACATCAGCTTATGCATTAACTGGAGCACTAATTGCTCAAGATAGATATGCAGTAGAACTAGCTACGGCGAAACTCAGAAACAGCGCCGGCAATTTTTACATCAATGATAAACCAACAGGTGCAGTTGTAGGTCAGCAACCTTTTGGTGGAGCTAGAGGCAGTGGAACAAATGATAAAGCAGGTTCAATGCTTAATCTGTACAGATGGTTAAGTGCAAGAACGATTAAAGAGACTTTCAATCCAGCTGTGAATTTTAGTTATCCTTTTATGTTGGAAAAGTAAAAACGATAAGGGATTAAATAATTTTCAATAAAAATTGGGTTACTTTTCTGAAAATTTAGCATTAAGGGTTGAAATTTAAAAATATGACAAAGAAAGTGCTTTTTAATTTGCCATCTGTCTATGTAGCAGGTGCCACACACGGAATTTTAGTGGGAGATTTCAATAATTGGAATACTGCAGAAGGAATTTATCTGGAGAAATATGAAGATGGCTCTTTAGGTGCTGAACTTTTTCTTACTGAAGGCAAGACATACGAATACAGATATTTACTTAGTGATGGCAGATGGGTAAATGATAATAATGAGAAAAAGTCGGTATTGGCTTTTGGTCAAACAATTGAAAATTGTGTAGTTGAAGTGCCTGTTACTACAGTAGTTGAAGTAGCGAAAAAAACAACAAAGAAAGCTGTGAAAGTGGCATCAAAAGCTCCTAAAGCAAAGCTTGAAGTTACACCTGAAGATAATCTTACTTTAGTTGTTGGGGTTACCAAAAATATCCAGACGGTATTAAAAGCAGATGGTATTGTAACTTTCAAAGATCTTGGCAAATGCACCATGAAAAAATTGTTGATGATCATCGAAAATGCAGGTTTAACAGATAAAGCAAATTTTTATACCACCTGGACAAAGCAGGCCAAATTAGCAGCTGCTGAAAAATGGGACGAGTTAGACGCTTTGAAAAAAGAAATCAGTTTGAAAAAATAATAATTTAAAAGCCCGAAACTTAAGTTTCGGGCTTTTAAATTATTGAATAAATCTTCAGTAATTTAGCACCATGCAAGTATTACTTTCTCCACAACAATTAGACCTTACTATTAAGCGACTGGCTTATCAGCTTCTTGAAAATAATGATCATCTATCTGATTTGGTTTTTGTAGGAATACAGCCCAGGGGCGTTCAAATCAGCAATCGAATCATTGATTTTATCAGTGAAATTTCAACTGAAAAACCAAGCTACAGTTTACTTGACATTACTTTTTACAGAGACGATATTCGGGAGGAATTGCATATTCCCAAAGAAACCACAATTACGCAATCTATCGAAGGCAAAAAAGTAATCTTGATTGATGATGTGTTATATACCGGTAGGACTATTCGTGCGGCATTGGATGCATTACAGGATTTTGGAAGACCTCAGAAAGTAATGCTATGTGTGTTGGTCAACAGGAGATTTAACCGGGAACTGCCTATACAACCTGATTTCTTTGGAATTGCCATTGACACCACTTCTTCACAGAAAGTGAAAGTAAATCATGAACTCAATCAAGTGGTTTTGTATTGATCACCTAATTGAATTTGTTTTATTATTTTTTAAAATTGATTTTATAATTTTCTATAACTTCGCTCCTTAATGCAACTATCTACAAAACATTTATTGGGCATTAAAGATTTACTCTCTTCTGATATTTCATTGATTTTATCAACTGCACAGCAATTTAAAGAGGTTTTACAGCGTCCGATTAAGAAAGTTCCTTCGTTAAGAGATGTGACCATTGTGAATTTATTTTACGAAAATTCAACAAGGACAAGGATTTCATTCGAATTAGCCGAAAAAAGATTGAGTGCCGATACCATCAATTTTGCCGCATCGGGTTCATCGGTCTCAAAAGGCGAAACTTTATTGGATACTGTAAATAACATTCTAAGCATGAAAGTGGATATGGTGGTGATGCGACATAGCGCAAGCGGTGCGCCTCATTTCTTGTCTAAACATCTTCCGGATACAGCCATTGTAAATGCTGGCGATGGTATCAATGAACATCCAACCCAGGCTTTACTCGACGCTTTTTCTATCATTGAAAAATTAGGTACACTTGAAGGCAAAAAGATACTACTGATTGGAGATATCATGCATTCTAGAGTGGCATTAAGCAATATTTACTTACTCACAAAAATGGGCGCAGAAGTGATGCTTTCCGGTCCGCCAACTTTAATGCCGAAATATATGGAAGCGGCTTTAGGGGTGAAGATTGAATATAATTTAAAGAAAGCATTGGCCTGGTGCGATGTGGCAAATGTATTGCGCATTCAGTTGGAGAGACAAAATCAGGTATTGTTTTCGTCATTACGCGAATACAACAGGGCTTATGGTGTTACATCAAAGCTGTTAAACGAAATGGATAAAGATATTGTCATCATGCACCCTGGTCCAATCAATCGTGGCGTTGAAATTGATAGTGATGTGGCAGATAGTAAAAATTCAGTCATCTTAAAACAAGTGGAAAACGGAGTGGCGGTGAGAATGGCGGTTTTATATTTGTTGTCGGGAAAAAAAGAATTGAACAGTTAAATCCTAGCACCCAAAAACAAACCCCAAAAACAAACCCCAAAAACAAACCCCAAACACCAAACACCAAACAACAAACCTACCGATACATGCAACGTATAGCCCTTTTCCCCGGAACCTTCGACCCCATCACCTTAGGACATACCGATATCATCAATAGGGCATTGCCTTTGTTTGATAAATTATACATCGGCATTGGCAGAAATGCTAACAAGCAGCCTATGTTCTCGGAAGAGCAAAGAATGAATTGGATTAAAACTATTTATGCTAATAATGATAAAATAGAAGTAGTTGTATATGAAGGTTTAACAGTAGATTGCTGTAAAAAAATTGGAGCTAGTTTCATTCTTAGGGGCATACGTTACGTAAATGATTTTGAATATGAGAAAGCCATTGCCGACATGAACAGAAGTATAGCAGATAACATTGAAACGGTATTTTTAACTTGCCTTCCTCAATACACTTCAGTGGCATCTACGTTAGTACGTGATGTGTTAAAATATGGGGGAGATGTCTCCAAGTTTTTACCTGAGGAGGTATTGCAATCCATCAATAAATAGGGGCGCCTTTATCAATGACATCAATAATAGAATCGTAAGTATTGGATAAAGGCAATTCGAGATTTTTTTTGCCAATCCAGCTAATTGAACTGATGTCTTCTTCAATTTGAGGTTGAGGTGTTCCTTCAAAATTGGTTGTAAAGTAAAACCAGTAAGTTTTTTTCAAAATTTGAAGGCCTTTTTCTTCGTAAATATGATACGTGTCGATGATTTTATGAATGAGTTGTAATTGATTGACACCAGTTTCTTCTTCAATTTCTCTTTCTGCACAAATTTCAGGCGTTTCACCGGCTTCCATTTTTCCTTTGGGTAAATCCCATTTGCCGCGTCTAAAAATAAAGAGTATTTCTTTATTACTATTTAATACCAATCCGCCTGCAGCTTCAATTAAATGGAATGGAGAGAAGAAGTATTTTATCAAGAAATCAACATCTTCATGTATAATACAAATATCTGTGGAACTAGAACCTTTGATGGATTCTATGGTTTTTAATATATCATCTTCATTTTTTGTGGTAATAAAACTGACATTTTTTATCGCAGCAATTGACTCGAGGGAAATATCATTTTGCTGAACCAAAAATATTGTAATGTCATTAAAATTGATTTTTACACTCATAGAAAAATGCTTTATCCTCAAAGATACGTTTGATAAAATTATATATTTGCAGCATGACAAACGAAAAAGCAGTTGCAGAAAGGCTTTTGCATGTGGAAGCCGTAAAATTAAATCCTGATCATCCTTATACATGGGCTAGCGGATGGAAAAGTCCGATTTATTGCGACAATCGCAAAGTGTTATCATTTCCCTACGACAGAGATTTTATTAAAAGCGAATTGTGCAGTGTGATATTTCAATCTTTTCCTGATATAGATGCCATTGCAGGCGTTGCTACAGCCGGAATTGCTTGGGGTGCTATGGCTGCTGATCAATTGAAATTACCTTTTTTATATGTGAGGCCTAAGCCTAAAGATCATGGCTTGGGAAATCAGATTGAAGGTTCTGTTTCACCTGGATTAAAAGTACTTGTAGTAGAAGATTTGATTTCAACAGGTAAAAGTAGCTTACAGGTTTGTGATGTATTGAAAGAAGCCGGTGTTGAAATTGCAGGCATGGTTTCTATATTCAATTATGGATTTCCTGAAGCGGCTTCAGCTTTTGAAAAAGCAGGCGTTGCCTTGATTTCACTAACTAATTACACGGCTTTGTCAGAATTGGCAGTATCAACCGGTAAAATATCAGAATCGCAATTAGTAGAGTTGATGAAATGGAGGGAGAGTCCGGCGACGTGGGGAAGGTAAATGCCCCCTCAATCCCCCAAAGGGGGAAGTTTTCAATTAGGAAATAAAAAAAACTTTGTTTTTATTTGTGCCTTAGCGCCTTTGTGGCAAAAAAACAATTCGTGAATTCGTGGTTATCTAAAAAAATATTAAAATGAAAAAGATTTATTCCATCATTATTTTAACTATTGGCTTCATCAGCTTTGGATTTGCACAACAAAAAGCTAACGACAAGGCTGTTATTCAAACTCCTGGTGTACATTGTGAATATTGTAAGAAAAGAGTGGAGAATTATGTAAGTAACCAGCCAGGTATATTAACTGTGGTTGCTGATTTTAAGAAAAAGACCACAACTGTTTCTTGGGTAAAAGATAGAACGAATATTGAAGAAGTAAAAGCGCATATAGCTAATGCCGGTTATGATGCTGATGATGTGATGGCTGAAAAAACAACTTACGATCGCTTTCCCAAAGCCTGTCAGGTGAAAACGACGCCGTTTGATCAAGAGTAGAAGCCCCCTCGGTCCCCCAAGGGGGAAGTTGATTATGTTTTATAGATGTTTGCGAATTTGCTGCCAATGTTGGTCTTCTGACCAACAGAAAAAAGTAAGCCACGAAATCCCCGAATTAACCCTTCGGAATGTGTAGTGTTTTTTACTTTTTACTTTTTACTTTTGAATTTTATTCCCTAAAACAACGAAATCTCCTGCTTTGTACTATACTCAAACGGCAGTGTTTTGTAAATATTGGCTTTGCCCACTTTGATTTTGCCCGTGGCTTTT
>CALPIT020000128.1 GCA_943323705.2 Streptomyces griseus | reverse complement strand
TTAAGAATTACTTTCTGTTTTGTTTATTTTATTTATATAATCGGGATTATTATTTATTGTTTGCCCACGGTTTCAACAGGGTGATTAAATGTGATTGAATTTATAAAATACGCCCACCGTTGAAACGGTGGGCTAAATTGAAATACACCCAAAAAATGAGTCATTAAGAATTACTTTCTGTTTTGTTTATTTTATTTATATAATCGGGATTATTATTTATTGTTTGCCCACGGTTTCAACAGGGTGAGTAAATGTGATTGAATTTATAATATCCGCCCACCGTTGAAACGGTGGACTAAATTGAAATACACCCAAAAAAGAGTCATTAAGAATTACTTTCTATTTAGTTTATTTCATTTACATAATCTGAGTCATTATTTATTGTTTGCCCACGGTTTCAACCGTGGGAGAATTAAAAGAATTTGATAAATAAATACAGCTCATTTAGTAAAAAGGCTGTATTTATTTGTTTTTTTAATTAGCACCATTTAAATGGTGAAAGTAATAAGATCGTGTTTTTCCCTCTCAAATATTTGGTTAATGGCCTCATCAAAAAACAGTTTTTTCTCTTTCTATTTCTGTTAAAACCTCATTGTTGTTTTTTCTACTTTTTTCAATTTTGTAAAAAGAAATGTAAATGAAAAAAGAAGAGTTGATTATAATAGATATCGAAACAGCATCATCATTCCCGGATTTTGATACCATGGATTTCCAATGGCAGCAATTATGGGTAGAGAAAAATAAAAGACAATTAAATGAATATTTAGATGCTTCTGAATGCTATCACCAAAGAGCTGGTGTTATGGCGGAGTTTGGAAAAATTATTTGTATTTGTATTGGTAGTTTTTCTGGTTATGGAGATGTACCTATGACAACAAATTTGTTTTACGGAGACGACGAAAAATTATTGCTAAACGATTTTATAAAATCAATACATCAGCTCAAGAAAAAGAAAATCGTTTTTGCCGGGCATAATATTAGGGAATTCGATTTGCCTTTCATCTGCAGAAGATTATTGATAAACAAAATTCCTATTCCTGAGTTTTTGGATTTGCAAAACACAAAGCCCTGGGACAATGCCGTCATAGATACCTTTCAATACTGGCGTTTCGGAGATTACAAAAACTACACTTCATTGAAATTACTTGCAAAAGTTTTGGATATACCTTCCTCTAAAGATGATATTGATGGCAGTATGGTTGGACCTTTGTATTGGGAAACAGACAGCATTCAAAGAGAAATAAATCTCTTAAGGATTGCAGGTTATTGTCAAAAAGATGTTGAAGTGACCACCAAAATTTTACACAGACTTATGTGCATTTCTTAAAGTGTAAAATCCGTTTTTATTTTTTTAAGCATAATCAGGTAAACAGGAAAGTGATCACTGTAGCCATAATTGTAAGTGATGCCATCCCAAGTTCTTTTGCTGTAGCCTCTCCATTTTCCAGTTTTCTGAACCATGAATTCGCGATTGAATAAAACTTTTTTATAATAATGATAACCTAATTGTTCTTTATCAAGCCAAGCGCCAGAGCAAAGTACTTGATCAAACAAGCCCCATGCGTCTTGATATGGAGAAGTGCCCATTCCTTTCTTGTACATTTCCACCCATGGGTTATACATCTCATTCGGCTTCACTTTATCTATATCTCCTTTGGATCCCAAAACTTTTGTCAAACTAGGACTTACCGGGTCATCATTAAGGTCTCCCATCAGAATTACTTTTGAAACAGGATTTACAGACATGATGGAATCAATGCATTTTTTGGCTGTACCTGCAGCTGCAGCTCTTGCAGGAATGGATCGTTCTTCACCTCCAGACCTAGATGGCCAGTGATTGACAAATACATGGCAAGTGTCACCATCTAAAATTCCTTTTACATAGAGAATGTCTCTTGTGAAAAATGCATCTTTAGTTCCACCGGGAAGTTGAACAAACAATGGCTTACTGAACAGAACTTTGAAATATTTAGGATTGTAAAACAGTGCGACATCAACGCCACGTCTGTCTGGTGAATTGTAATGTACAAAACTCCATTTCCTTGATTTCAATTTTTCAGTTTTGATTAGATCGGTTAGCACAGTATCATTTTCAATTTCCGCCACTCCCAATAGTGCTAAGCCATCCGGTGTGATATCTGTCCCCATTTGAGAAATAACGTCGGATAGTCTTCCCAATTTGTCGGTATAAATCGAAGTATTGTATCTTCTGTCACTCTCAGGTAAGAATTCCTCGTCATCTACAATAGGATTGTTGATGGTGTCGTAAAGATTCTCAAGGTTATAAAATCCAACAAGAGCGACTTTGTATTGTGCTTTTTGAGCCCATGTAGAAAAAGTTAAAGCAAAACAACACAATACAAGGAAAATATTTTTCATAAAATATAACGTTAACTGAAAGATTCAAATAATTGTCATTAAAAAACCAGATTAGATACAATTTACATGTATCCGATTTGTTTATGCTTTGTGAGCCAACTCAATCGCCGACGAAGGTAGCCATAATAAGTAAAAATCAATTATCAATGATTATTTTCTTTTCAAATCGAAGTTTTTTTCTCCAAAATAGATGCATTATCTTACCTTTGGCGGTCTTAATAAATACATACGCTCGACATGAGAAAAAAAATACAATTAACATTGGCTTGCTTATGCATGGCATCTTCGGCTTTAATCTATGCACAAGACAAACCTACACTGGCTTTCAATAATTCAGATACCAGCATAATTGAGCAATTAAAAGAAGATGGATCAGACAATATACCTGTGATTTCTATTGATGAGAATGACGGGTTGGATGGTAGCGCTCAAAACATTTCTTCACAGCTAAGCGCTGGAAGAGATCCTTTTTTCAATGCCGCATCTTTCAAATTCAATGCTGTCCGTTTTAGAATCAGAGGTTATGATGCCGATCTTTTCAGTACCTACATGAATGGTGTTCCAATGGAAAACCTAGACAATGGTTTCACTCCTTATGGCTTGTGGGGTGGATTAAATGACGTCATGCGCAACCGCGACAATACTCTAGGTTTGAGACCTACTCCTTACTCATTCGGCGATCTTGGTGGGATGAACTATTTAGACACCCGTGCTTCACACCAAAGAAAACAGACGAGTTACAATTATGCTATCTCCAACAGAAACTATGTACATCGAATCATGCTTACCCATTCAACAGGTTTGAGTAAGAAGGGTTGGGCTTTCAGCTTCTCTGGATCAAGGAGATGGGCAGAAGAAGGGTTTGCTGATGGTACGTTTTATAACGGCTGGTCTCTTTACGCAGGTGTAGACAAGAGAATAAACGCTAAACACTTACTCTCATTTGTAGCTTTTGCAACACCAACTCAAAACGGACGTCAGGGCTCATCGGTTCAGGAAATGAGAGAACTTGCAGGCACAAATTTCTACAATCCTTACTGGGGGTATCAGAATGGCGTAAAAAGAAATGCCAGTGTTGCCAAATCTTTCCAGCCATTTGGAATTCTAACTCATGAGTGGAAACCTAACGAAAACACTTCTATCATCACTTCAGCTTCACTCACTAAGGGAGAGAGGGGTATCACGGGCTTGGACTGGTATAATGCTGCTGATCCTAGACCTGACTATTACAGATATCTGCCCAGTTATCAGAAGGATCCTTCTATCAGAGATCAGGTATATGATGTTATGAAAAACAATATCGACCGTAGACAGATCAACTGGGATGGCCTTTATAATGCCAATTACGCATCTTACGAAACAATCAAGAATGTGAATGGTATCATTGGAAATAATGTATCTGGAAAACGTTCTCGCTATATTCTTGAAGAAAGGGTGATCAACACAACAAGATTCAATTTCGCATCAACCCTCAATACGGCTATCAGTGAAAATGTGATTTTTACTGCAGGTCTGAATTATCAATCTCAGAAAAACAATTATTTCAAAAGAGTGGACGACTTGCTAGGAGGCGCCTTTTATGTTGATGTCAATCAGTTTGCAGAAAGAGATTTTCCGTCAAATCCTTCTGCTGTTCAAAATGATGTGAATACTCCAAACCGTATTTTACAAGTAGGAGACAAATTTGGATACAATTACGACATCAACATTCAAAAAGCGTCAGTTTGGTTGCAAACCATTTTCAAATTCAACAAATTCGATGTGTTTGTCGCTTCAGAACATTCTTATACAAGTTTCAACAGATATGGTTATGTGAGAAACGGTTTGTTTAAAGACAATTCATACGGTAAATCAAAAACATACAATTTCTTTAATTCTTCTTTTAAAACAGGGGTGACTTATAAAATCAACGGCCGGAACTACTTGTTTGCAAATGGTCTTTATATGAGCAGGGCGCCATTTTTTGAAAATGCTTTCATCGCTCCAAGAACTCGCGATTTTGTTCAAGACAACCTAACCTCAGAAGAAATTGCCTCATTTGAAGGTGGTTATGTTATGAATGCCCCCCGTGTGAAATTGAGAGCTACTGGTTATTACACTAGTTTCAAAAATCAACTTAATGTCATGACTTTTTATCATGATGAATACAGAAACTTCGTGAATTACGCTCTCAACAACATCGGGAAGGAGCATTATGGTGCGGAGCTAGGTGCTGAAGCAAAAATTTATAAAGGTCTCAGCGTGACCGCAGCCGCAGCTATCGGAAGATTCAGATACAACACACGTCAAAAAGCAACAGTAACAGTAGACAACAGCGCTGCTGTAGTTGAAGATGATGTTACAGTATATTCCAAAAACTTTTTCGTTCCTACACCACAAGAGGCATATACTTTGGGATTCGACTACCGCTCTCCTAAGTTCTGGTTTGTTAACATGAACATCAACTTTTTCGACAACATGTATATGGACTTCAATCCTGTAAGAAGGACTAGTTCTGCAATTAACGGCTTAGAAGCTGGATCTCCACTTTGGAATCAGATTGTTGACCAAACTCGTTTGGATGCCCAATACACTGTAGATATTTTTGCAGGATATTCTTGGATGATGAATCGCAAGTTTCCATCAATGAAGAAAAGAACATTTTTGGTGTTCAACTTTGGTATCAACAATCTGCTTAACAATGAAAATATTGTATCCGGAGGATTTGAACAACTGCGATTTGATTTTGGAGAAAAAGACATCAACAAGTTTCCTGATAAAAGATTTTTCGCGTATGGCTTGAACTTTTTTGCAAGCATGGGGCTTAGGTTTTAAATTATCTCAATTACAACAACTTTAAACGACATAAAACAAATAATATGAACAGAATCGTTAAACTGAACTTTGGATTTCTTCTTACTTCTATGCTGCTGTTAAGCATCAGCGCCTGTAAAAAAACATTTGATGCCCCACCTGCACCAGGAGATGTAAACATCGTTGCCAATACAAGTATTGAGGCGTTAAAAACTTATCATACCATTCCGGGTGTTTATGATTTGATTACTGAAGATGTAATCATTTCAGGTATCGTAACAGCTAATGACAAAAGCGGAAACTTCTACAAACAATTGTTCATTCAAGATACCACTGGAGCTATTCAGATATTGGTAGATGCAAATAGCATTTATACCAGTTATCCTATAGGTAGAAGAGTGTTTATAAAATGTAAAGGACTTACATTAACGGATTCATATAGCAATATGGTTCTTGGTTATAAAGCCATCGTAGATAATCTTCCTTCTATTGAAGGTATTCCCGGAGCAACTGTAAATAATTATATCGTTGGCGGGTCATTAAACAATCCCGTTGAGCCATTAAGCGTTACTAGTGCTGATTTGGGTACTTCACTTAACAACAAATACATCAATGCTTTGGTGAAATTAGAAGACTATGAATTCATAACTGCTGACACTTCAAAAACATTTTCTGATACTTCTTCTTACAAGAGTACTGCTAATCGTTTGGTTTCGAAAGGTTGCGGAAATGCACTAACACTTACCGTTCGTACCAGCGGTTATGCTAATTTTGCCGGAGCTCATGTTCCAACAGGTAATGGTAGCTTGACTGCTATTTATACTATTTACAGATCATCTCCAACAAGCAGTACCACAACCAAGCAAATGATTATCAGAGATCCTTCTGATGTTCAGTTTACTAATGGACGTTGCGGTGCACCACCTCCAGGAACAGTTGTATTGTTGAACGAAGACTTCGAAACACAAACTGCAAATACTGCTTTTCCTTATGTTCCTATAACTGTTCCTGGTTGGACTAATTTACCAGAAGCTTTCACTAGAACTTTTGATGCAAGAATATTTAGTAATAATAAATACGCTTATTTAAGTGGTTTTGGTACCAATGCAGCTGCAGTTACTACATGGCTAGTCACCAAAGGCTTAAATTTGGATGCGACAACACAAGAAACTTTGTCTTTTGAAACCAAACAGGATTTCTATTTGACAACAGCTCCAGGCGGAACTCCGGTTCCTTCAGCTTTGAAAATTTTAATTTCAAACAACTTCACAGGCACCGGTAATCCATGGGCTGCAGGTGTTAACTGGACTGATATCACATCTTTAACAACATTATCACCTGGAAGTACCAATTCAAATTATCCTGCTGCCTATACACCATCAGGTACAATTGATTTGAGTTCTTACACAGGAACAATCTACATAGCTTTCCGTTATGAAGGTTCTGATCCAGCAGGAACCGCAACAGATAAAACATCTGCTTGGGAAATTGATAATATTAAAGTATTCGGTTTATAAAATAGTATAGCAAATGATTTCAAAGAGCCATCTTAATAAAAAGATGGCTCTTTATTCTGATAATGGTACTTAATAATGATTTTCAATAGTATTAAAAATAAATTTCAATAGTCATGAACAGATTTTTTACTTCTTTCTCAAAAACTACAAATTGCATTCAGCTCTTTTCGTTTTTGGCTTTATTTCTATTCGCTACAACAAATGTAAAAGCTCAGGTTTTGATTACGGCATCAGGTTCTAATGCTCAAAATTTTGATGCATTGTTGAATACAGGTTCTGGCACATGGACGGACAACACAACCATACCAAATTGGTATTCTCAAAGAACCGGTACAGGCACAACTTATTCAGCAAGCACTGGTTCTTTAAATGCCGGCGGTCTTTACAGTTTTGGTATTGCCGCAGCCACAGACAGAGCATTGGGTAGCGTTGGATCCAATAACGCTGTAGCCGGTGGATTTGCTCATGGTGTTCAATTGAAAAACACTTCCGGTGGAACTGTTACAGATGTTAAAGTAAGTTATACACTTGAACAATGGAGATTTTCGGGCGCTTTAAGTGTACATCAAATGTATTGCTATTACAAGAAAAGTGTTTCAAGAATTGATAGCCTGAACCCTCCAGATACATTTCGTATCCCTCCAGTTGATATCAATGCCATCAATGGTTGGACGCAGGTTCCAGGTTTGAC
>CALPIT020000127.1 GCA_943323705.2 Streptomyces griseus | reverse complement strand
TTACAACCAGTACAACCCAATGGATGTCCCAAAGCAATTGCCCCACCATTGATATTGACTTTTGAAACATCTAAATTCAATTCATTGATCACAGCGATGGATTGTGAAGCAAAAGCCTCGTTCAATTCAATTAAATCGATATCAAATAATGTGAGGTTGGCTTGTTGTAAAGCTTTAGGTATTACGGCTACAGGACCAATACCCATTATACGAGGATGTACTCCGGCAACAGCAGCACTCACCAACCTTCCAATAGGTTTCAATCCCAATTGATTCATTAACGATTCACTCATCACAATCACAAAAGCAGCGCCATCACTGGTTTGTGAAGCATTCCCTGCTGTAACGGTTCCGTTTGCTGCAAAAGCCGGTTTTAATTTTGAAAGACTTTCAATGCTTGTATCTGTTCGAACACCATCATCTGTATCTATAATGAATTGACGTTTTTGCTTTTTGCCTTTTTCATCCAGATATGTTTCGTCTATGCGTATGGGTAAAATACCCGATTTGAAATGGCCTTCTTTTATTGCATTCGTCGCTTTAACATGACTTTGATAACTAAAAGTATCTTGTGCATCTCTACTCACATTAAATTCCTTGGCAACTGCTTCTGCGGTCAATCCCATATTGAGATAATAATCAGGTTCTTCAGATGCGATGGAATAAGCGGGAACAGTCTTCCATCCTGCTGTTGGCACCAAACTCATACTCTCTGTACCACCTGCAATAATACAATCCGCCATGCCTGATCTGATTTTTGCTGTAGCCAAAGCAATACTCTCCAATCCACTGGCACAATATCGGTTGATAGTAATACCTGCCGTATCAATACCAATGGCTCTTGCTGCAATTATTCTTCCGAACTGTAAGCCTTGCTCTGCTTCTGGCACTGCGTTACCAACAATCACATCATCAATTAATTGGGGTTCCAATGCAGGAATAGTTGCCATCAAACCTTTTATCAATTGAATGGCCAAATCATCAGGTCGGGTAAATCTGAAACCGCCTTTTTTACTTTTGGTTACTGCTGTTCTAAATCCTGCTATGATGTATGCTTCTTGCATGTGAAATTTTGTGAATCAAATGTAATGTGTTTTGTGAGGATAGCCACGAATTAACGAATGATTGTTGTTGGAGGTCAAATGGTTTGATTCGCTTCGCTGGTTGAATGGTTTAAGTCGCTTCGCTGGTTTAACGGTTTAAAACGCTGCGCTGGTTGAATGGTTTAATTCGCTTCGCTGGTTTAAGGGTTCTCTCTATTCTGTCAGAGACCTTCGACGGCACAACAACCATTAAACCAGCGAAGCGTTTTAAACCCATAAACATTTCACCAACTCTTTCAACTCGGTCAGAGACATTCACCCACATACCAACCATTAAACTAGCGAAGCGACTTAAACCCTTAAACATTTAACCAACTCTTTCAACTCTGTCAGAGACCTTCAACGGCACAACAACCATTAAACCAGCGAAGCGTTTTAAACCCTTAAACTTTAAACCCCAAATTCTCCCCCAACTCATTTAATTTTGCCAAACCATGTACAACCTACTCCGTAACATACTATTCTTCTTCGATGCAGAAAAGGTTCATTATTTTTCGATGAATGCATTAAAAGCCATTTGTAAAATTGGATTATTTAGAATCATCATCAGGAAAATTTATGCCGCCGAAATGCCTGTAAAGGCTATGAAACTTGAGTTTACAAATCCAGTTGGGCTTGGAGCCGGTTTTGATAAAAACGCCAAATACCTTACTGAACTGGAAACCTTAGGATTTGGATTTGTGGAAATCGGCACCGTAACGCCAAAACCACAGGATGGAAATGACAAACCTAGATTGTTCCGCTTGCCTGAAGACAAAGCCTTAATCAACAGAATGGGTTTCAATAATGAAGGTGCTGAAGTTATAAGCAAAAGACTTTCAATCTGGAGAAAAAACAATCCCAATAGCAAACTCATCATCGGTGGTAATATTGGCAAAAACAAATCAACTCCCAATGATGAGGCCTGGAAAGATTATGAAATTTGTTTCAAAGCGCTTTATCAAGATGCAGATTATTTTGTAGTGAATGTGAGCAGTCCAAATACACCGGGATTGCGTGCCTTACAAGAAAAAGACAGCCTAAAACAAATCTTTGCCATTCTTCAAAAAAACAATCCAAAGCAAAAATCAATTTTATTAAAAATAGCACCAGATCTTTCTTTCGAGCAAGTTGACGACATCATTGATTTATGGAAAGAAATACATCTCGACGGCTTGATTGTTTCAAACACAACCATTGACAGAAATGATTTAAATACACCTGCAACTGAAATTGAAAAAATCGGTTTGGGTGGATTAAGCGGATTACCCATCCTTGAAAAAAGTACAGCCTTGGTAAAATATATCCATGAAAAAACCGAAGGAAAATTATTTATCATCGGAAGTGGCGGTATCTTTACGCCTCAACAAGCATCAGCAAAAATAAAAGCAGGTGCTACGTTGGTGCAAGTATGGACAGGCTTTATATATGAAGGACCTGCCATAGTAAAAAATATCATAAAAGGAATAAAGAAATAATTCATGGAGCATTTACTCACCACAGAAAGTTTAATCAGTTTTATTGTTCTCGTTGTATTGGAAATTGTACTGGGAATTGATAATGTCATTTTTGTAAGCATCATCATCAACAGATTAAAAACGACTAAAGAAGAAATCAAAGCCAGAAGAGTATGGATGATAACAGGTATGATATCCCGCTCGTTATTATTATTTGGTTTAAGTTGGCTCTTGTCTCAAAAAGGAAATGCATTGTTCACGGTTATGGGTAAAGGCTTTGATTTGGCAAGTTTGGTAATGCTCGCCGGAGGTTTATTTTTAATTTACAAGTCAGTGATGGAAATTCACGAAAAATTGGAAGGTGAAAATCCAAATGCAAATGGCTCAAAAAAAACGGCGTTATCTTTTTCTATGGCAGTATCTCAAATCATGCTAATTGATGCCGTGTTTTCTTTCGATAGTATTATTACTGCAGGGGGAACTGCCAAACATCTTGAAATCATGATTGCAGCTGTAGTGATTGCCATGATTATTATGTTTTTATTCAGTCCAAAAATATCATCGTTCATACACCAGCATCCGACTTTAAAAATGTTGGCATTATCATTTCTAGTTATGATTGGTTTGAGTTTGGTTATAGAAGGTTGGGATTCTGAAAAAGCGGAAGCCTTACATTTAAAAAATTATATCTACTTCGGAATGGCTTTCTCTTTTACCGTAGAAGTGTTAAACATGATTATGATGAAGCGTTCCAACAAAAACACTGTAGAATTAAATGAACCTCAAATCAATGAGGCAGATAATATCAATGTAGATTAATTGTTCAATAAAGTAACTGCTACCATTCCTGCTGTTTCTGTTCGCAATCTATTCTCTCCCAAGGATACTGGTATAAAATTATGTTTCAACGCAAGCTCAATTTCTGTAGGCGTAAAATCGCCTTCAGGACCAATTAGCATGATTGAAGATGATGATTTTGGAATGACTTTGAGATGATTTTTTTTGTCATCACTCTCGCAATGTGCAATGAATTTAGAATCACTTTTATCAGTAAGAATCAGCTTTTCAAAAGAAATGGGCTCATGCAAAACTGGCATCCAAGCTTGATGAGATTGCAACATGGCACTAGTAATGATTCCTTTCATTCTGTCGAAACGAAAATGTTGCTTTTCCGTTCTGCTGCAAATTAGCGGTATGATTGTGGTAACACCTATTTCTGTTGCTTTTTCGAGAAACCACTCAAATCGTGAAGCATTTTTTACTAAAGAAATGGCAATGGTAATTTGTTTTTGAGGCGCAGATATTTTTTCTATTGAGATTCTTTTTACTGTACAGCTTTTTTTGTGATCATTGCTGATTTCACTAGTAAGTATAAGTCCTTTACCATCGGTCAACTGTAGACGCTCTCCTATAGTCATACGCAACACCTGTACAATATGCTTAGACGCTTCTTCGCTTAACACCAATGTGGATTGTTGTTCATCGATAGTTTCAAGAAAAAAAAGTGGCAATGACATCTTATCTGCAATGTTTAATTAAAATGGACTAGGTTCATCATCCTCATATTCTTCATCATTCATTTTAGAACCTTTTTGTATAAACATTTTAGCATCACCGCCTCCTGCTTCTGAAACTGGACGCCAATTGCCTCCACCACTCGGAGTTGGATTGTTCATGAAATCCTGAGCACCTTCTTCTTCAATGAATTTCTGTATATGTAATTGTGCTTTCAATTTGATGTTTTCCAAACTACCATTTCTATGCTTGGCAATTTTTACATACGTATCTCCTTTGTTGCTCTCTCCCATTTCATTAGAAGTGATGTCGTGATATTCCGGTCTGTATAAGAACATTACCATATCAGCATCTTGCTCAATCGCACCCGATTCTCTCAAATCACTCAACTGTGGTACTTTGTTGCCTTCTTTCCTTCTTTCTACCTCACGACTCAACTGTGAAAGTGCGATTATCGGTACTTGTAATTCTTTAGCCAAACTTTTAAGGTCTCTAGAAATTTTACTGATTTCCTGTTCACGATTGCTGTTCTTATCAGCAGAGCCGCTCATCAACTGTAAGTAATCTATAATGATCAAACCAACATTGTATTTGTTTTTTAGTCTACGACATTTTGCTCTGAGTTCGAAAATATTCAATGCAGCGGAATCATCAATATAAATCGGTGCTTTGCTCAATCGCTCAATCCCTTTTTTGTACAATTGTTTCATTTCATGATCTTCCAATTTTCCTCTTGAAATTTTTTCCAATAAAATTTCACTTTCAGCACTTAGGATACGAGTTACCAATTGAGAACTGCTCATCTCCAAGCTAAAAAAGGCTACTGGTGTGGGTTTGGTAGGATGTAAGGCTGCACTACGGGCAAGGTTAAGCGCAAATGCAGTTTTACCCACCGAAGGTCTTGCCGCAAGAATGATTAAATCTGTACTCTGCCAACCGTAAGTGACTTTATCCAAAGTAGGAAACCCTGTAGGAACACCAGTTATGTCTTCCTGGCGGTTGCGCATTTCATCAATCTTGGTAATCGTTTTCATGATTACCGTATCAATATCATCGAAGTTTCTTCTTAAGTGATTGTTGGTGATTTCAAATAATTTTCCTTCGGCAGAATCCAGCATATCAAACACATCGGTGCTGTCTTCATAGGCTTCAGTAATAATTTCACCGCTGATTCTGATGAGTTCTCTTTGAATAAATTTCTGTACTACAATTCTGGCATGATGTTCAATATTGGCAGAAGATACAACCGAATTGGTCAGCTTGGTTACATAATAAGGACCACCTACAAATTCCAGATCTTCTCTGGTTCTGAGTTCCTCTACTACAGTTAGCAAATCAATCGGCATACTTTTATTTGCCAAACTTTGCATGGCTTGAAAAATACGTTGGTGTGCTTCCAAATAAAAGCACTGAGGTTTCAATATCTCAACAGCCACATCAAATGCACTTTTCTCCAACATGATGGCTCCAAGGATGGCCTCTTCCAACTCTTTGGATTGTGGTGGAATTTTTCCAAACATCATCGTGTTCATATCCGCTGTTGGCTTTCTTCTAAATTTTTTGTCTTTATTTATATTGGTTAATTCCATTTTATATAATGATTGATTACTTAATTCAATTTATAATACCGATTGGCGCTGAATTATCTAAGGTAATTTCAAATGACTTATGATAAAAGAAATTTCAGAAGGCAAAGGGTATCGTTACGGTTTTTCCACAGGCTATTCACATGCGAATGTAGTTTATCCACGGCTTATAAACAGGGTTAACCACAATTTTATCGAATAGCCTACTAAAGTGACGAAAAATATTCACATTGAAAAAGAAAATCGCCAATTTTTTGTTCACTTTTTTGTTTTAAAAAAAACTTGTTTTGAATGTAAAAATTACAAATTGATATTTTTATTAACTCCAACATTCATTATTTACGTGCTAAATCCTAAAAAACTATCTTTGCGCTGAAAAATCTGAACAATCAATGACAATTTCATATAACTGGCTTAGTGAATACCTTCCCGTGACTATTGAACCTGAAGTTTTATCAGGCATATTAACTTCAATTGGTCTTGAGGTGGAAAGCATGGAAAAATTTGAAGAAATCAAAGGTGGCATGAAAGGCCTTTTTGTAGGAGAAGTGATGAGTTGCGAAAAACATCCAGATGCCGACAAATTAAAAATCACCACCGTTAATGTAGGGCAACCTGAACTATTGAATATTGTTTGTGGTGCATCAAATGTTGCTGCCGGACAAAAAGTTATTGTGGCTACGATTGGCTGTACACTTCATCCCATTGGAGGCGAGCCTTTCTCCATAAAAAAATCAAAAATACGTGGTGTTGAAAGTCAAGGCATGATTTGTGCTGAAGATGAAATCGGCTTGGGTAATGATCATTCAGGTATTATTGTTTTACCTGAAAATACAATCGTTGGTACGCCTGCAGCAGAAATATACAAACCACATTCAGATATTATTTATGAAATTGGTTTGACGCCAAACAGAATGGACGCCATGAGCCATTTGGGTGTAGCCAGAGATGTTTGTGCTTATTTATCTTACCATCGTCAAGACAATTTTGTGGTAAAACATCCATTTGATTTCAATTGGATTGCAGATACTTCTAATCAACCTATTGCTATTGCTGTTGAAAATGCAGAAGCGTGTAATCGTTACTGTGGGGTTAGTATTTCAAACATAACAGTAACAGATAGCCCAGAATGGCTACAACAAAAATTAAAAAGTATAGGATTAAGACCTATCAACAATATTGTAGACATTACCAATTTCATTTTGCACGAAACAGGGCAGCCTTTACATGCATTTGATGCCGGTAAAATTTCAGGAAATAAAGTCATCGTAAAGTTTGCTGAAGAAGGAAAATTATTCAAAACGCTTGACGAAAAAGAAAGAAAACTTAGTGGCAGTGATTTAATGATTTGCAATGAACAAGAGCCAATGTGTATAGCAGGTGTTTATGGCGGATTGAATAGCGGTGTGAATGCAACGACAACATCTATATTTCTTGAGTCTGCTTGTTTTGACAAAGGTTTCGTAAGAAAAACTGCATTGCGACATGAGTTAAGAACCGATGCCGCCACAAGATTTGAAAAGGGTGTGGACATCAGTAATACATTGAATGTTTTAAAAAGAGCTGCATTGTTAATTTCTGAAATTTCCGGTGGAAAAATAACCGGCGATATCACAGACATTTTTCCAAATCCACAGCCCCATACCAAAGTTGAATTCAGTTTCGATTATCTAGAAAAATTAAGCGGAAAAAAATACAATAAAGAGAATGTAAAATCTATTCTGAAAGCGTTGGGCTTTACATTGTCTAATGAAACAGCTAACACTGTAACATTGGCAGTTCCATTC
>CALPIT020000126.1 GCA_943323705.2 Streptomyces griseus | reverse complement strand
TTATAAAATTGAAACCGGCACGGTGATGGGTACAGTTCCATATTTATTGATGAACATACCTGCGGGCAATCAGTTTTTCGTAGCGAGTAAATATGTTTTCAATACGATGAATCCTTATGAATTTGTTTCAGATAGATATGTAAGTTTACAAAGCCGTTTTCATTTGGGTGGAACTGTATTTGAAAACATTCCTTTCATTCAAAAGCTTGGATGGAGAGAGCGGTTTTCCTTCAATGCCTATTGGGGTGATATGAGTAACACAAATAAAAAATTCAACGCCGGTGCTACATACAACGTTCCTTCAAGAGCACCATTTATGGAAGCCAGTGTTGGTGTTGAAAATATATTTCATTTTATGAGCGTTGAATATTTTAAAAGACTAAGCTATCTTGGCAATCCTAATATTAGTAAAAGCGGATTGTATTTTGGTGTGACGATTGTGTTTTAAATAAATGCAAAAGCTAAAATCAACTTCTTTAACATTTCGTTGTTTTCTTTTTTCAACTTTCTTCTCTAGTTTCGAATCTCCAATCAAGAAATAAATCTTTTACGATTTGATGACAAGTTTATAACACAATTTTTTTTCGTCAATCCGGTTCGTTTTTTCGTATCCCCATCTAATTTTTACGAGTATCACCTAATCATTGCTATTAGAATGATAAAAGCCTTTTTACATGAGTTCTTGACCATTAAACCAAATAAATTATGAAAATAATCATTTCAGTTTTATTGTTTGTTACGCTAGTTTCAAACAATTTGTTTGCTCAAGATTTTACAATAAGAACAATTGGATTTTGTGATGGAAGAGTAAATAAAATTACTGATAATTATTCTATAAGTAAATATTTAGCCGAAATAGAAAACAATTTTCAATTTAAAGGTGATACTATAAAATTAGATGATTTAAGTAATAATTATTATAAAATAGTTAATAGACATGGTGGTTTAAAACTTGATGATCCTAATGAAGATGAAGTAAAACAATTTTTAGAATGTACAGATAAAGAAGGTCTTCATTGTTATTTTTTTATAATGAAAGACATAAAAAACAATGATTACATCATAATTCAGTATGACAACTTAGTTTTATTTTATTACGCTAAATTATAAAAATTCATGGAAAGAAAATTGCCAAACAAATCACACGAAGCGCAGAAAAGTATGACCAAAGAATTTTTATCAAAACATAATTCATAAAAAATAATGATAGTTGACCATTCTAAACAAAAGTTAACTATAATATCAACCAACTCTTTTGTTATTTTCATTTACCATCACTAAGTATAATTACATAATTTATAAACTCACAATTGAAACAATTCTTTTTCAGGAAATATAATGGCTAATTATGTAGCATCAATTATCCAAATCTGAAAAACTTGACTTTTAATCCAAATCATATTGAGAAATCTATACTTCAGAAAAACGCTTACAATTTAAGGTGGGCGGAAGTTAATGAAGATGTGATTCCACTTACAGCAGCCGATCTTGATTTGCCTTGTGCACCACAAATCATAATGGCTATTCAAAAATTCGCAGCGAACCATTGTTTTAATTATGGTCCGGCTGCCGGAATGCCCGAACTGAAAAATGCTTTTGCTAATTATCTTTTCAGAAAAAAAGATGTTGTGGTCAGTCCGGAAAATATATTACCGGTCGACAGTGCTGCTTTTGGTATTTATCTCACTTGCAAAACTTTACTGAAAACAGGCGATGAAGCTATTGTATTTGATCCTGTTGATTATTTGTTTCGCTATTCGGTTGAAGCTGTTGGTGGTAAAGCAATTTCATTTTCCATTCCACCAGGAACCGATAAGGTTGATTTTGCTGCTATGGAAGATTTGATTACTCCTAAAACAAAACTCATTTGTTTATGTAATCCACTAAACCCAACAGGCAAAGTATTTACCAAATCAGAATTGTTTCAACTGGCTTTCATAGCAGAAAAACACAATCTCATTATTTTATCTGATGAAATATGGAGCGACATTGTTTTTGCTCCACATACATTTACATGCATTGCATCGCTTGATGAAAGCATAAATAAAAGAACAATAATTGTAACCGGATTGAGTAAATCTTATGGATTGGCAGGATTGCGCATTGGCGCGGTCATATGTTCAAATGATTCTATTTTCCAAAACCTTCAACAACATTCTTTACACCATACAACAATTCATGGTGTCAATATTCTTTCGCAAGTTGCAGCCACAACAGCTTTGAATGATTGTGATGAATGGCTTGATCAATTTGTAGCACATCTTCACAAAATGAGAACTATTTGTGCGAATGAGTTGAATGCCATCAAAGGAATCAGCTGTATGGCTCCGCAGGGTTGTTATGTAGCATTTGCAGATATTCGTAAAACAGGAATGAGCAGTAAAGAAATGCACCAATTATTATTGGAAGAAGCCAAAGTGGCTGTAGTGCCCGGATTGAAAGAATGGTTCGGTGCTGGTGCTGAAGGTTATATCAGAATAAGTTTTGCAACTTCTGAAGAAATTATCAAAGAAGCGTTTACTCGTATTCGTCATATAATGTAAAACCTATGAAAATTGTTATTCTTGGCGGCGGTGTTGCCGGACTTGCTTTCGGTATCATCATGCAAAAAAAGGGACACCACATCATCATCAATGAAAAAGGAAACAGCATACCATATGGAGGTAATGCATTTATGATGCATGAAGAAGGCATTAAAGTGCTGAAAGAAATTCTTGAAAATGAAGAATTAGTTCCAGGTATTACCATCAATCAATTTTTGTTTAAAAGACCTGATGATAGTCTGGTAACCAGCACTTCTATGGAATCCTGGCGTTGTATGAAAAGACGTGATTTGATTGATGCTTTACTAAACGCTTTCAATCATTCAAATATAAAATACAACAGAAATTTTTCTCATTTTATTTATGAAGGAAACAATGCTGTAGCCGCTGTTTTTGAAAATGGAGAAGTTGAAATAGGTGATATATTTATTGGCGCTGATGGTTGTAATTCTCAGGTAAGACAAATATTATTCGGTGAAACTGAATTCACAAAAGTGGAAGTACAGGAAATTTTGGGCGTTGTAAAAAATAAACAATTAGCGTCTTCATTACAAGGCGTTTTTACAAAATACCAGCATCCTGAAAAAGGCATTTCATTTGGTTGTATTCCCTTTTCAGCAGATGAAATTATCTGGTTTAGTCAGTTTGATGTTGGCCTTATAGACAGACAGTTAACAACAAAAAAAGATTTAGCAGATTTTACTAAAAAATGTCTGAAAGATTTTCCTGCAAAAGTTCAAGACATACTCAATGAAACTGATTTTTCAAATGCTTATTTATGGAATACTAAAGACTTTGATGCGTTGCCAACTTTTCATTCAGGAAACATTGTTCTGATAGGCGATGCGGCGCACATCTCATTGCCATTCACAAGTGCAGGTACTACTAATGCTTTGATAGATGCGTGTCAACTGGCATTTGAAATTGACAACAATACCAACTTACAAAAAGCTTTTGTTTCTTATTATACAGAACGGATTGACGCCATCAAAGAGCATATTCAATTGGGTAGAAAATTGAAATCCGATTTTCTTCATCCCGAAACAATCAACAATAAGCAGATTGAAATTCCGTTAATACAAACTGCTGTCAAACCAGCCGAGAAAGAAATCATGAATAATAAAGTGGAGATTGTTTATTTCACAGATCCAATATGTTCAACATGCTGGACCATACAACCTCAATTGAGAAGATTGAAGTTAAGTTACGCTGATCATATCAATTTCAAATATGTAATGGGTGGACTGCTGCCTTCATGGGAAAATTTCAACAGAGGCGGCATCACTAAGCCTTCAGATGTAGCAATGCATTGGAATGAAGTTGCATCGGAAACAGGAATGTCTATGCATTCAGATATTTGGATTAACAATCCGCTTCATTCATCTTACCCACCATCAATTGCATTTAAAGCGGCACAATTGCAACATGAAGAAAAGGCTATTTTATTTTTACGCAGGCTTAATGAATTTGTTTTTCTAGAAGGAAAAAATATTGCCAATTTGGAAATGATTATCACAGCAGCTAAACAAACCGAAATTAATATTTCGAAACTGTTGTTTGATATGAAGCATAAAGCAGGAAAATTATTTAATGAGGATTTGTTATATACAAAAACAGCAGGTGTCAGTGTATTACCTACATTCATCATTAAAGTAAATGACATTGAAAAAGAAACGCTGGAAGGCTTTCATACTTTCGAATCATTTGAAAATTCTATTTTAAAATATGCACCTTACATCCCTAAGAGTCCGCCGGTGCAAACTGCGATGGATGTGTTTAAAAAATATCCATCTGTAACGATTACTGAGTTTTCTTATTTGACCAACAACAATCATCAACAATCAAAAAAAATACTGCGTGATTTATTGAGATTTAGAATGATAGTAAAGCAAGAAACAAAAACAGGTTCTGTATTTTTGAGCAAATCAAAAGTCAGAACCTTTGTTGTTTATTAGGATTTTTTCGGACTACTCATTGGCGGTTGCGTAAAGCCAATATGTTCTCCACATTTCGGACAGCAGTAATCAATGATAAAACTTGAATCGTGAAATTCTTCGATTTGTAGTTCACTGCCTAAGCCTTTCCATTCGCATTTTTTGCAAGCAATGATTTCTTCTCTGAAAGTTTCGTAAGTTAAATAACTCATGTTTATTTTAATTTTAATTAAGGTCGACCATACAACTTAATCCAGTTTTGGTAAATGGATTGTTCGTTTTCTTTTTCGATTTTTTCTGGTTTCACAACAGGTATATTTTTCTTTTCTTCTTTTTTATCATCTACAACAGTTATTATTTCCTGAGGATTGTTTTGTTCCATCAACAGGTAACTATATTCCTGCGGATATTTTTGGGTAAGAATCAAAAACAATTGTTCACTCAAAATGCCCAATTTTGTTTTGTTCATCAGTCTTTTGATTTTCAATAAATCATTAATATACTGAGGTTGTGTTCCAAAAATATTTCCTGCTAATTGTTGAATGAAAGGCGATGTCATGTTTTCTTGTATCGTTGTCATTTGTTTTAATTTATACAACAAAGCTATTCTCGCCTACCTCCTTCTATTTGCGGAGTCAATTTATTTTAGTCCTCCAATAGAATGCGGACTTGCCCTTACACCTTAGTGCAAATTATTTTTCCATGCACATCATTACTCAGGTGTTTAGAGTAGATAAAAGTTATTCGTTACTGCGAGAAAATTTCAGCAGCAACAAACGCAAATGGGAAATCATTGATAATAAAAACGAAACAGCATGCATTGATAAAGAAAGCTATTTCATGGAAAACAAATCTGTTTCGCATTGGCATTATTACAAAGTGAAAACGCCAATGAAATCAAAAGATGAATTTGTCATAGAAACAGAAATTCAATTATTAAATAAAGATCAATTTGGACATTTTGGATTGTTGTGGGGCTTCGACAAAGAAGATGATGTACTGAATAAATTTAGCATTTCTGCTGATGGCGAACGTGCACTGATGATGCAATTTGAAAAGAATCATAAAAAAAATAATTACAGAATACAGTGCAGGGATTTTAATAAAATAAATACCAATAACTCTGTAAAAATGTCAATCATAAAGCTAGGTGGTTATTATTATTTCTGTATCAACAACGACTTAATCAATATTGTAAATGAAAGTCATTTTGTAGTTACGGGTTCTTATCTTGGTTTTTATCTAGAACCTGGCATCGCCATAAAAATCAATTGGCTTGAGATCAAAAAATTAACGGCGAGGAAGATGAAATCGGTATCGGGGTTGGAGATGATGTTGGGTTGAGTTGGTTGTTTGTTGTTTGTTGTTTTTTTGTTCAAAAGGTTCAGGAGGTTCAATTGGTTCAAAAGGTTAGATTGATTATTTGTTTGTGGTTTGGCGTTTGGCGTTTGGCGTTTGGTTCTAAAGATTAAATTTTTTTCAGAATTAAACATATTGAACTAATTGAACTTATCAAACCTTTTGAACAAGCATTACCATTACGGTAAATAAAACTTATCGGTATTGCTTCGCAGCCGCCTCCAAATGTTCTGAAATGATTTTTTTCAACGATGCCGGTTGGATGACTTTGCAATAAGACGACATGGACAATATTCTGTTGTAAAGTTCTTGATTGATGTAAACAGCAAGTTCAATCTGTATGCCGTCGTTTTTGGTTTTGATTATTTTTTGAGAAGTATGAATGGGTTCAAGTTGAATCAGTTTATGATAAGGATCTTTTAATTCCAATATTACTTTCGATGGCTTACCTTCATTTTTCATAATTCCCACAGAATGTTGCAGAAAGACTTCGGGATTGAAATCGGATTTTAATTTCTGTTTTTGTTTGATGATTGAAATGTCCTGGATTCTATCGAGTGCGAAAGTGAGATAATCTTGTCGGTCTTCTACCCAGCCGATAAGGTACCAGCGGTTTCTGTTTTCTTTCAATAAGTAAGGAACAACTTGGTACGTTTTAGTTTCATGTTTGTAGATGTTCTCGTATTGTAAGTTCAGCAACCATTTTGATGAAATTGCCGGATAAATAACGCTCAGCCATTGGTAACCTGTCGTTGCATTGCCGGACTCAAATTGCACATTACGCTGTATGCTATCGTCTTCTACATCAAGCTGTAAACTAAATCGAGCATCTATTTTTTCAATGGCCTGTTTAAAATCTTTGAATATCGGAACTTCTGCATATTGATACAAAAGATTGGCGGCATAACGCAACGAATCCCATTCTTCCTGTTCGAGCTGCAATTCTGCAATACTGAATCCTTGCTCGCCATAAGCATAGCCTTTTCTTTCTTTGTTATATATAATAGGCGCATCAAATCCATGAGGATAACTACGCTTCATGGCTCTTAAATCCTTTTCAATAGTGGAAGCTGAAATGTCGGTTCCTAATTTTTCGGCGCATTTTTCTGCTAAATATTCAAGTGTAGGGAATGGTCTTTGTTTGTTGGTAAGACAAGTGTCAATAATTCTGTAGCGGATTAAAGCTGATTTGTTTTTTGGCATAAGGGAAGAATTTGGAATAAAAGAGATACGAATATAATTAGTTTATGGTTTGAGGAGAAATTAATATATGAGTTTAGGGGAGGTTTAACGGTTTAATGGTTTAATTCGCTACGCTGGTTTAATGGTTGATTGGTTGGGTATTGTTAGGTTTTTGTTAGACTATGTGCCTTCGAACCTAAGTGACAAAAATAGCGCCCTTGCTCCTTTGCGAGCCTTGCGTGAAATTGTTTTGCCACGAATTCACGAATTTTTTCACCGCGGAGAAATTGAGTATTTAGAGTTTTCGTAGAGGTATTTTGCCACAAAGACGCAAAGGCACAAAGTACCACTAATGCCAAAATGATTTTGACAACCAGATTTTTGTTCTATAGGAACAATTCGTCTTTAGCCCGAAATGATAGGTTTTTATTCGTTCCATAGGAACGT
>CALPIT020000125.1 GCA_943323705.2 Streptomyces griseus | reverse complement strand
GTACCATTATTATAGATATGCTTAATGATATGTGGTAATGCCAAAACTTCTTTCTTTATTGAATGAAAAAATGAAACAATTTTACCCGCTGCAATCAGAAAAAGGCAATTTGCAAAAGTAAAGGAAAATACCTGAGTAAAGGAGTTGAATGGAAAAGAATGTTGAGAATTAAATCAATTATTTATTAACCTCTGATCAATTTTCCTTCAGTGTATAATGGTAATACGTTGGCAGTGTTGGAAGTCAAACAATGTCTGATGTCTTTTTCCAATCCAAAAGAAGTGAGTCGCTTATAATGTGAAGCTTCTTTTCTTTTCATGAATTCATATAAATCTTCTTCAGCTTCTTTATAAAGCCCTAATGCTATTTGTGACGCATCACAGTTAATAGAGAAATGCTCTTTAATTTTATTGATAACCGCACCCGCAAACAACGTATCTTCTATATTCACACGATCTTTCCAAGCTGCACAAGCTAGTAAAACAGATTTGTTTTTTTGAACCAGATGGTTACAAACAGCATCGAGATTAGCAAATGAACCTGTTATGATTTCATGCGCACCATTGTTAAGCGCCATGTGTAATAATTTTGTTCCGTTGGTGGTGGTTAAAACAAGCGTTTTACCTCCAATAAAACTTTCAGGATATTCAAAAGGAGAGTTGCCATGCTCTAAACCTTCAGCTACTTTTCCATCTCTTTCTCCTGCGGTAATCGCTTCAATTTGTCTGCCGATTCTGATACATTCATTAACGCTGTCAACCGGAATGATTTCTTTAGCTCCATTGTGCAAAACAGTAGCAATGGTAGAAGTAGCCCGAAGTACGTCTATAATCACCACCACGCTTGATGTAATATCATACAAGCTTAACAATGCAGGTGAAAGCGAAGTAAATAACGCCGGTTTGTTATCAGACATTATGAATCAAATTTTAAATGAGTTATTCAAATGGAATTTTTACCTGTTTTGCTTTAAGCATGTTGGTACGAACTTTAATATAAATTTCATTGCCCAATCCGGCATGGTTAATGTCAACATAACCCATACCAATGGCTTTTCCTAAGCTTGGAGATTGTGTTCCAGAGCTAACTTTTCCGATTACATTTCCTGTGGCATCCGCGATTTCATAATCATGACGAGCAATGCCTTTGTCGATCATTTCAAAACCAACCAACTTTTTAGTACAGCCGTTATTTTTTTGATTTTCGAAGATGCTTCTTGAGGTGAAATCTTTTGTAAACTTCGTAATCCAGCCCAAACCCGCTTCCATTGGAGAGGTGGTGTCATCAATATCATTACCATATAAGCAAAAGCCCATTTCAAGTCTGAGTGTATCTCTTGCACCTAAGCCGATTGGTTTGATGCCATATTGTGCACCGGCATTGAATATCGCGTTCCAAATGGTATCAGCGTCGTTGTTGTTGTCTTCAAAATAAATTTCAACACCGCCTGCACCGGTATAACCTGTTGCACTGATGAGTACATTGTCGACACCGGCAAATTTTCCTTTTACAAAAGTGTAATATTTCAAATTCAGTATATCCATTTCTGTTAGCGACTGAATCACCTTAGTAGCACTAGGTCCTTGTACCGCAAGCAATGCTGTTTTTGCAGAGATATTGTGCATTTCCACATTTTTTGTGTTGTGCTGAACAATCCAATTCCAGTCTTTATCAATATTACCAGCATTTACCACCAGCATGTAAACATTATTTTCTTCCACGCAATAGACTAGCAAATCATCTACTATGCCACCATTTTCATTAGGCATACAACTGTATTGGGCTTTCCCATTGGACAATTTAGAAGCATCATTGGTGGTAATACGTTGAATCAACTCCAGTGCATCTGCACCTTTCAAAATAAATTCACCCATGTGGCTGACATCAAAAACACCCACGTTTTTTCTTACTGTAGCATGTTCATCATTAATCCCTGTGTATGAAATCGGCATATTGAAACCGGCAAATTCAGCCATCTTTGCTCCAAGAGCCAAATGTTTGTCTGTAAAAGGCGTATTCTTCATTTGTGAAATTTAGGTGGCAAAGGTAAATGAAGATTGATAATGTAAAATGTAAAATATTGAATGTAAAATGTAAAAGTGGATATCGGAAATAAAATGGTCTATCTCTCAAGAATCATAAACCCCATCCCCAACCCTTCCCCCAAGGGAGAAGGGAGCAATAAAAAACCAACTACTGAAATTTTAAAAAATTTGTTGTGCTTTGTGTCTTCGAGTCTTTGTGGCAAAACAATTCGTGCATTCGTGGCAAACTCAAAACCTTCCCCCTACGGGGGATTGAGGGGGCTTACCCCTTAATCCTCTTCGATTCCGCTTCACTTGCTGTTTTTCTTTCTCTACTGGCGCTGATTTGATTGCTGCCGAATCTCCAATTGACGGTCAATCTGAAGGTTCTGCTTTCCCAGTTACCATTGGCATTAATGGCCAATCCGCCGAAATTATTGGTTGCTTTCCATGGTGCCGTAAAGAAGATATCTGTAACCGCAGCTTTTACAGTCAGGTTTTTATTAAAGAATGTTTTTTGCAATCCCAAGTCCAATGACCATTGTGGTGAGGTTTTCCAAGTAGCGGCCCAAAATGCAGGACCATTATACCAACCACTCAATTCTGCAGAAAATTCTTTTTTTAATGTAAATGTTTGTTGCCAATACGCACCATACATGGGAACCTTTACATGAAATGGTTTTTCTCCAATGCTTCCTTTAATATCTTGATACATATACCAGATGTTGATGTATCCACTCCACCATTTTTTAAAAGGAGTTGCACTTCCTACACTAAAGCCATAATAATTCAAATCAGCTAAATTCTGTTGTTGCACATATGTTGCGTTTCTTACCGTATCCGTAATTTCTGTGGCAAAATCGCGCGTGTGTCCATAGCTGATAGTCGATGTTAAAAATCCCATGAATGTATGCGAAAGCTCTACATTATTAGTATACTGAGGTTGCAAAAAGGCATTTCCTTTTTGATAAGTCAATTCATCTAGTTTGTTTTCAAATGGATTTAAATCTTGATAGGTGGGTCGGTCAATTCTTTTACTATAAGTAAGATTGAAAGTATTCTTGTCATTTAAAGTGTATGTCAAAGCACCTGATGGAAACAAATCAGCATAATTTCTTTTAACCGTATTATCAGCTTGTACAATACTATCAGCCCTTGTGAGCTCACCCTTACTGATGGTTTGTTCCATTCTGATACCAGCTTGCAAATTCCATTTTTTACTCAATTCTCTTTTGTAATTGGCATATAATGCGTTTACATTTTCATTATAAGTGAAATAATTACTTCTGCTGTTTACTTTTTGGGGAACTCCATTCACATCATCATTATAAAACTCAAAAGTGTTTTTTGTTTTTACAAAAGATGTTTTAGCTCCATAACCGATTTTTGATTTACCCCAATTATGTTCTACATCAATTTTAGCAGAGAAAATATCAATGTTTACCGGCATATTGTTTCTATTCACCACTTTGTAAATAAGATTACCGTTGATGTCATTGTAATAATTGGGTTGATAGGCTTCTCCGGTTTTTCTGAAAGTTCCATAATCAGCATCGAAATTAATTTCCGTGCCACTGGTATCAGCATATCGATAATTGATGTTGTTATTGATATTTAGCGAGCTACCGATACCGTTACTGTTGGCTACTAATGTTTTTACATAATCGCCTGTAGGATTAAAGTAGATTGGAGTAATGCCATTTCCTGTTTGTGTGCCATCTGAGTTATTGAGTGTTGATATAAACCCTATAGTATTCTTTTTATTTAAAAAATAATCTGCTCCAACTTTATAGTTAAAGTTATTATTGTCATTTTTGTTGACACTTTTTAAATCATAAACTGTATCCAACTGTCTCCTGTTGATGTTCATTTCATTTTGATAAATCCCAGTTGAATGACCAAAATTCCCGAAAAAGTTTACTTTCTTATTTCTGTAATTCAAGCCAATAGATTCATTGAACTTTGGGGTGATGCCTTGTGTATAACCAGCTGTTACGTTACCGTTAGTGCCGTATTTTTTATTCTTCTTTAATCTGATGTTGATGACACCCGCATTCCCAGCGGCATCATATTTGGCAGAAGGATTGCTAATCATTTCTATGGCTTCTATGTCGGAGCTATTGATGCCTTTAAGAAATGATGCCAGCTCAGAAGAGGTAAATTGAGTTGGCTTGCCATCAATATAAATTCTGACGCCTGTTTTTCCTTTCATACTGATGTTGTCGTTATTGTCAACCATCACACCCGGACTTTTCCTCAACAATTCAAAAGCATCGCTGCCTGTGGCGTTGATACTTGATTCGACATTGAAAATCATTTTATCGGCTTTCACTTCAATCATTGGCTTTTTAGCAATGACGGTATGCGTAGTTAATGATTGTACGGTTTTATTTAAAAGAACATTTTTTATGTCAATTAAATTCGAATTAAATTGTAATGAATCGATGGTGAAGAACATTTGCTCGAAACCTACATTTGTAAATTTCAATAGATAATTTCCTGAAGTAATATTGTCCATAGTGAAGCTACCAGCCTCGTTTGAAACAGCCACTTTTACCAGTGAACTGTCTGATTTTTTCAGTAAACTAACTGTTACAAATGATAATGGACTTTTATTTTCTGTTGATGTCTTTCCTGTTATATTAGCAGTTTGAGCAAAAGCAATATTTGTTGTTAATACAATCAGAAAAACGGAAAGGGTACGTACAATTTTCATTTTAATTTATTATGTTTTGGTAATATTTCGCGGCGCAAGATAGTGTAAGCGACACTGTTATGATAAATCAGATAGTTAATAATTAGCTAAAGAAAAATTTTTGAATTAAGGTTAAACTGATTTTTGAACAGCTTCTTGTTTATTAATTTCTTGTTCTAGTTTTTTCTTTAATTCAATTAACGAATCCAACTTATCCAGCCTATCTAGCTTATCTAGCGTATCCATCTTATCTAGCCTATCCATCGAATCCAATTCTTCCACTGGCCTCAATCCTTCATCAGTCATCTGAAACTCTTGATTTAACTTACTTCCATTATGCCAGTTTTGAAACTCCCATACATTATCATCATAATTAGAAACGCTATTTGATTTTGGCAAGCTGATTCTTTTACCAACAGGAACACTAATGAGTACATTCACTTGCTGGTTCCTGAATTTTTGGTTTTTTGTAATGTATATACCTTGGTCAATTGTGATGATACTATCAGTTTGTGCAGTCCTAATTTTAATGGCTGCTGCTGTAGTATCAGCAGCATTTCTGGTTCTTCCATGCGCTGAATTTACCATTCTTACATGAAAAGAATCGTCTAGAGATCTAATCACTTTGATTTTTACATTGTCGATATATATCGAATCTTTAAACAGGTCAAGCGCTTCAAAAAAGTTGATGCTATTATCGTTGTCATCATGGAAATATGGATGTTTATTTAGATTCACGATCATCTTTCCATTCGCAGGTTGTGTGATGGATACTTCTTTTTCGTTGTTATCACGGTGACTCACTTTTGAGAAATCACTGCCTAAAGTTGAAGCCAATCCGAATAATGAAATCCAACCTAAAACCCATAAAGCAATAAAGGTTGTCGTTACCCATTTATTTTTAGTTTTGATACCGGCAATCTTTTTTATCAACGAAACGATGATGCCCACTGTAGCAAGGATGACGAAGAAAAATAGTATTCCTAATGCGAAACTATTTTGCCAAAAACCATTCAAAATAAAATCCTTAAACGGAATGGCTACGAATGATGCAAATGTGATTGACAATAAGAATACTACCATCATCGTAAGTGTTGTATATGCAATGAATTTTACAAAAAGTACAAATATGTCTATAATCACATTTATAAATCTTTTCAAAAGACTTGAAGAATCTTTTCTGATGTCTTTGATTTTTTCACCGGCAACAGCTCCTAATTTTTCTGCTCTTTCTTTAACGCCTTTCATCTCTTCGTTGATGGCGTTTTGTATAGAATTCATATCTACTTTTTCGCCTTTCATTTCCAGTTTTTCTGAAGTGGTTTTGGCTTCCGGCATCACCAACCAGAAAATGATATAAATAACAAATGTGCTTGGACTCACATTGAACAAGAAATGATTCCACTCAAATATCATGCTTAAAATAGGTAGCAGAAATAGGGTTCTTGGAATCCATACGCTAATTCCAAAATAATGTGATAATCCACTACAAACACCGGCAACTACTTTTTCATCAGTATCGCGGTATAATTTTTTACGCTTTGATCCTATTTCTTTAGTAGCCGAACTAGGAACCGCAATCCATAATATCAGATAAGGAATTAATCCTACACCAAATAAAATAATGAATATGATTCTTACAACTACGATATCGATATTTAGATAATTTGCTAATCCGGCACACACACCGCCTAGCAATTTATTGTTTTCGTCTCTGTACAAACGTTTATGAGTAGACGAAAAATCTTGTTGTTTACTGTTTTCTGATTGATTATTATTAATGACCGTTTCTGTTTCCAGTTCTTCAGGTTTACCCATGCTTTTAATAATCGCATTCACGTCATTTTCAGTAATGCATGTTGAACCTTTGCTTAATTGTTCCTGAAAAAGTTCAGAAATACGACTTTCAATATCATTGATGATTTCGTCTTTGCCTTCTTCATCTTTAAAATGAACTTGTAAGCTCGTGGTATAAATTTTCAACATATCATAAGCAGCCAATTCAATGGGGATGATTCTGCCGTGGTAGTTGATATTGATGACTTGTTTCATTTAGTATTGTTTTATTGTTTTGGGTATTATTGATTTTGGGCCGTGATTGTTTTTACTGCATCTGATAACTCATTCCAGGTGGTTTCGAGTTCTTTGTAGAATTCGTTGCCTTTTTCGGTAAGGCTGAAGTACTTTCTTGGCGGTCCGCTGTTGCTTTCCACCCATCTGTAAGTGAGCAATTCGGCGTTTTTTAAACGAGTTAATAAAGGGTAGAGGGTGCCTTCAAAAATGTTGAGATTGGCTGATTTCATTTTTTCAATGATATCCGAAGGGTAGGCTTCTCCTTGTTTGATGACGGAAAGAATACAAAACTCCAGTATTCCTTTTCGCATCTGACTTGATGTGTTTTCTATATTCATCGATCGAATTTTATGCTTTTTAGTGATTTAATTCAGAATCAAAATCATTGAGTTCTGTATTTGTCTGCACAAATGTATAAATAATTTAGTACTATGCAATACATAATACTATATTTTTTTGTTTTCACCGCAGAGAAAGGAGAAATAGAGTTTACGCGGAGATAACTTTCTTGTCGCTTTCTTGCCAAAACACCTCTGCGAAATCTCATTTCCTCTTTTCTCAGCGGTGAAATCAACCTCACCAACTTCAAGCCCCCTTAATCCCCCGAAGGGGGAAGTCTCCGCGTGAGAGGGGGGCAATGAGCGGTATCGACTTATCTCTGCGAAAACTCTAAATACTCAATTTCTCCGCGGTGAAAAAATTCGTGAATTCGTGGCTAATTACTTCACGATACGTTCCTATGGAACGAATAAAAACCTATCATTTC
>CALPIT020000124.1 GCA_943323705.2 Streptomyces griseus | reverse complement strand
GGGCGGCTTTTCTCAAATAATATTTTTGAATTGATTAAGGAGCAGCGAAAGTTGTTCTTCCTCCACCTGTTGCAAATGTTGCAAGCATTCTAGTTTTCTGACCTGCAGAGAACATGTACATACAAGCATCATTTGTATAATCCATATAGTTCCTAGTCATTTCGATGGGTGTACCAGTACAAGTTGATCTGTGACCAGAGGCAGGACAACTATAATTTGCAGTGTTGTGAGTAGGTGTGTCTCCAACTAAATCACTTCCGCAGGTAGCATCACCCCAAATGTGACGAAGATTTAACCAGTGACCTACTTCATGAGTACCTGTTCTTCCTTTGTTATAAGGAGAGGTAACTGTTCCTGTAGAACCGAAAGCATTATTATCAATTACAACGCCATCTGTAGCAGAACTACCGCCTGGGAATTGAGCATAACCTAAAATGCCATTACCAAGGTTACAGCACCACAAGTTCAGGCTAGTTGTTGGATTTGTAGGATTTAATCCACCACTTGCTGTTTTCTTTACAGCATCATTTGTGCTCCAGCTTGTTTTAGTAGTTGATTTTCTAATAGTTTGGCTTAATACAAAACGAATATTTATATTTCCAGCTTTTACACCTGTGAAAGTAGCAGGGATGAGACTAATATCAGTATTTGTTCCACCAAAATCAGCATTCAATACTGCGATTTGAGACGCAATCTGAGCATCTGAAATATTCTCTGCTGCTGTTTTGTATAGTACATTAACCACAACAGGAATCTCATAAACACCATTTACTAGTCTTGCCATATCTGGATTGCTGGCAAATCTTTCAGTAGCTTCTTCAATGGCTTGCATTCTGCCTAATAAAGAAGGGTCTTCTTTTATTTGTCTTTGTAATACTTCATATGAAGCACAATGACGACCAAATGAAGCAGGTGCATCTGCAACGATGTTTCCGTCAGTACTATTCACTTCTGTAAGAGAAGTCTTTTGGCAACCTATTGCTAATAGGGTACAGCCCATAAAGAAAAGTAATGTCTTTTTCATAACAGCTAAATTGTTTTGTTTTTAATTAAGGAAAACAAGTTATGTTATTTTAAATTCAAAATCAAAATCGCTGTGAAATTATTTTTTTAGTTTTTTCAACCTAATCCAACGATCAAAAAACAGATTAAAATGCGTTTTACTTGGAATTCTTTATTCAGGATAGAGTAAATTGCAGCAGATTTTTCTATTATGTGGAACATTTGTAAAAAAGAAATAAGCCAGTTTTTCAGCAGCCTTACCGGTTATATTGCTGTAATCTTGTTTTTATTGATAAATGGGATGTTCCTTTTTCTGCTTCAGGACAGCAATATTTTTGATTTTGGATATGCTAGTCTTGATAAATTTTTTGAGCTGGCGCCTTGGGTTTTTATTTTTCTGGTTCCTGCCGTTGCCATGCGTTCGTTTTCAGATGAATTCAGAACCGGTACTTTTGAAATCTTGAAAACAAAACCGGTAACCACTTTACAAATTGTATTGGGAAAATATTTCTCTGTGATTTTGGTTGTTGTCATTGCACTTGTTCCAACGATTTTATATGTATTCACCATTAAAACACTAAGTGTTACCGGAGCAATTGATAATGGGGGTATTGCGGGTAGTTATTTGGGATTGATTTTTTTGAGCGCGGTGTTTGCTGCAATCAGTATTTGTTGTGGAAGTTTTACATCTAATGCTATTGTTTCTTTTTTGATTAGCGCATTCATGTGTCTGGTTTTATATTTTGGCTTCAATGCAATAAGTTCAATCAGCTTCTTTTCCGGCAATGCAGATTATTATATTGAAATGCTGGGCATTGATTTTCATTATCAAAGTATCAGCAGGGGTGTTATTGACAGCAGGGATCTGACTTATTTTCTGAGTTTGATGGTACTCTCTATTTTCATCACCCAAAAAAAACTGAAGAGCAAATAATATGAAGAAGTTCTCAGCATTTTTGAATCGTAGATGGGGAGTAGTGATAATAATTTTGTTATTGTTTGCAGTGAATATTATTACTTCCACTTGGCATTTCAGAATAGACCTAACGGACGAGAAACGATTTACATTAAGTAAGGGAACTACGACTATTTTAAAAAATCTCGACGAGCCTATTACCATTGATGTTTTTTTAAAGGGTAATTATCCAAGTGGGTTTAAAAAACTAGCAGCTGCTACCGAAGACTTACTGAGAGCATTCAAAGAAGTAGGAGGAAATAAAATTAGATATCGTTTTATATCTCCGGATGAAATTATAGAGGGTACGAATTCCGTTTATGCAGATACATTAGCTTCATTAGGCATTGTCCCCATCAATCTTACCGCCCAGGTAAAAAATGGTCAGCAACAACAACAAGTTTACCCGGTTGCACTTTTACATTACAAAGACGCCATGCTTCCTGTACAAATTTATAAAGGCAAAACACCTATCGTAAATGTAAAGGAAGTGAACAATGCAGAAGCGATGTTGGAATATCATTTTGCCAATGCAATAGCTTCAATTGGCAAGAAAGAAAAGACTGAAATTGCTTATGCTATCGGTAACGGTGAGCCGATGGATTTCAGTGTGTATGATCTTGCAGAACAAACACTAAAACCTGACTATAATCTGTCTTTGGTTGATATACAAAAACAACCATTTATAGCTCCTGAATTCAAAGCGTTAATTGTATTAAAGCCTAAAGAAGCTTTTTCTGATCTTGAAAAATTAAAATTAGACCAGTATGCAATGAATGGTGGGAAAATACTTTTCTTCATCGACAGATTGAATGCAGAAATGGACAGTCTGCAAATTAAAAATGAAGTCATTGCTTACGACAGGGATTTGCAGTTAAACGATTTTATCTTTCATTATGGTGTGCGCATTAACCCGGATTTGCTGATGGATTTGCAATGCGACTATCTTCCTTTTGATGTAAATGGAAATGGGCAGTTTGAATTTTTGCCCTGGAATTATTTCCCTGTTTTAGAGTCTGCTGACAATCATCCCATCAATAAAAATCTGGGATACGTATCCGGTAAGTTTGTAAATTCAATTGATTTGGTTGAATCGGAAGGCATTAAAAAAACAGTGTTGCTTCATAGTTCTCCAAATGCCAGAATCATTGCTACTCCTGCATTAATCAGCGGTAAAGAAAATGTGACTGCTCCAGAAGACAATCAATACAAAACATCAGCTATTCCAGTTGCGGTTTTATTGGAAGGTAAATTCACTTCATTGTTTTCCAATCGACTCTCTGCTGTGATGAGCGATTCTTTGAAAGCACACAATATTGTATTTTCTAGGGCATGTCAAACAGAAAATAAAATGCTAGTGGTTTCTGATGCTGATATCATTATGAATGCCGTGGTGAAGGGCAATCAGCCGTTAAGTATGGGGATGAATCCATTTACCTATGGCTCTCAGCGGGAGTTTCCATTTGCAAACAGAGATTTTTTGCTCAATACATTAGATTACATGTTGAATGCAAATGATCTTTCTGAAGCCAAGAGTAAAGATTATACCGTTAAATTTCTTGACACTAAAAAAGTAAATGCAGACCGAACGTATTGGCAGTTGGTTAATATTTTACTGCCAGTGTTGCTTATTATTATTTTCGCATTTTTATTTCAGTATTTACGTAGAAGAAAATACGCACGTTAATTGTTATTATGGATAAGACGCAGATAGTTTATGGAGTTTTTGGGATTGTGATGTTATTGTCACTCATTATTGACTTGGGTTTTTTTAGTCAGAAAAATCATGTAGTGAGTTTGCGTTCCGCAGCATTGCAAACAGTTTTCTGGGTTGCAATGGCAATGGGTTTTCTTGTATTTATTGGTATAGAAGAGGGCAGTCAAACTGCAATTGAATTTCTCAGTGCCTATTTAATGGAATGGAGTTTAAGCGTTGATAATATTTTTGTTTTCATTATTATTTTTTCTGCATTTAAGGTTAAAGAAATTCATTATGGCAGGGTATTATTGATTGGTATTTTGATGGCGATAGTGTTGAGAATTATTTTCATTACCATAGGTGTTTCTTTGGTCAACGAATTTCATTGGATACTCTATTTTTTTGGCGCCTTCTTAGTGTATACTGCTTATAAAATGTATACAGCTACAGATGACCAAGAGTTCAAACCTGAAGATTCTAAATTTTACAGATTTTTGAAAAAATACCTGCCGCTTACCCATCATGATGGCGATGGCAAGTACGTCATAAAGGAGAATGGAAAACCTGTTTATACAACATTATTTGTTGTTGTTGTATTGTTGGGAGCTATAGATGTGTTGTTTGCTATAGATTCTTTACCTGCAGTAATTGGTATATCAAGAAATAGCATTGTTGTATATTCATCAAATATTTTTGCAGTACTGGGTTTGAGAAGTTTGTTTTTTTTATTGAGGTCAGCCATTTCGCAATTTGATTATTTACAACAGGGTATTTCATTTGTTTTGTTTTTCATAGGATTTAAAATGCTTACTGAGCATTGGATAAATCAGATACTTAGTAAAAACACACAAGTGTTAATTTCACTGGCAGTTATTGTAATTTGTATTGGGGGGTCTATTTGGTATTCAATTTACCATAAGAAAAAAGGAACCCCAGATGATATCATTTCAGACAATTAATAAAAATTGAAGTATCACATTTCAGATATTGCCAAGTTTATTCAAATCCAATCATCGCATCTTCATCATGATTCGATTATTGAAAATGTGCTGACTGACAGCAGAAGATTGGTATTTCCTGCTTCTACTTTATTTTTTGCCATAAATGGTCCAAGAAGAAAAGGGATAGATTTTATCAAAGAACTTTATGCCAATGAAGTAAGGAATTTTGTAGTTGATGAAAATGTAGAAGCTAGCATCATCAATGAATATAAAGATGCCAATTTCTTACTTGTTAAAGATGTATTGATGGCTTTGCAACAAATGGCTATTCATCACAGAAGACTTCAACAAGCAACAGTTATAGGGATTACAGGCAGCAATGGCAAAACAATTGTAAAGGAGTGGTTGTATCAGTTGCTACATCGCGCTTATGATATTGTGAGAAGTCCTAAAAGTTACAACTCACAGATAGGCGTGCCGCTTAGCGTATTGCAAATGTCTTCTCAAAACAATCTTGCGATTTTTGAAGCTGGCATTTCATTACCGAATGAAATGGGAAAACTTCAACCCATCATAAATCCTGAAATAGGAATACTAACATTTATGGGAGAAGCCCATGCTGAAGGTTTTGATAGCCAACAACAGAAAATAAATGAAAAGCTCAAATTGTTTTCAAAATCAAAAGTTTTGATTTATTGTGCTGAAAATAATCTGGTCAATGAATTGGTTACAAAATTTGCAGCAACAGAAAACAACGCAATCACCTTGTTCTCCTGGAGCAGAAACGGCAATGCAGATCTCAACATTAGATCGGTTCACCAAAAATACGCTTCAACTGAAATTGTATTTGGTTATAAAGAAGCGTCGTTCAATATTGACATTCCATTTACAGATGAGGCTTCCATTTACAATGCCATTACTTGTTGCGCCCTAATGCTTCAATTGAATTTTGATGCACATCATATCGCCGCAAATATGCGTGATTTGGCTCCTGTAGCAATGAGGCTCGAGTTGAAACAAGCTATTAATAATTGTGCCATTATCAACGACAGCTATAATGCAGATCTGGATTCTTTAAATATAGCACTTGATTTTTTATTGCAACAACATGCATTTACAGGGAAGACACTTATTATAAGTGATATGTTTCAGTCTGGTTTGTCTGATGGTGAATTGTATAAAAAAATCGCTTCCATTTTAGCACAAAAGCAAATAAACAGATTGATTGGTGTCGGAGAAAAAATATCGGCCCATGCTCACTATTTTGAAAGTATTAAAGAGAAATTATTTTTTCTATCTACAAACGATTTGGTAAAAAAATTACCGCTACTTTCCTTTAGTAATGAGGCGATTCTATTAAAAGGTGCGCGCATTTTTGAATTTGAAAAAATCAGTAATGTTTTAGAGCAAAAGCTGCATGATACTTTACTAGAAATCAATTTGAATGCCATTCGTCAAAATTTAAAGATGTATCGTAGTCAACTCTTGCCTACTACTAAAATCATGACAATGGTAAAGGCATTCAGTTATGGAAGCGGCAGTGTTGAAATCGCATCAGTGTTACAACAGGAAGGAGTGGATTATTTAGCAGTAGCTTATACCGACGAAGCTGTTGAATTGCGTAAAGGCGGTGTTCGTTTACCCATTATGGTTATGAATCCCAATGAGGTTGACTTTGATAACATCATACGTTATCAATTGGAACCGGAAATTTATTCATTCCGCATCTTGCAATCCTTTAGCGCGCATCTTGAGTCAAATAATCTTTCACATTATCCCATTCACATCAAGCTAGATACCGGAATGCATCGATTGGGATTTATGAGCCATGAAATTTCAATGTTATGCGAAAAGCTTATCGCTACAAATGTTTTTGACATCAAATCTGTTTTCTCTCATCTGGTAGCCAGTGAAAATCCTGAACAAGACATTTTTACCAAACATCAGGCATCTTTATTTGAGGAGATGGCCTTGCAAATTCAAGGTGTAAGCCAAAATCATGTCATCAAACATATTGCCAATACTTCGGCCATACATCGGCATAAAGATTTGCAATTCGACATGGTAAGATTGGGCATAGGATTGTATGGCGTGGATGCCCATTTACAGCTTCAAAACGTTACTACTTTGAGGTCAACTATCGCTCAAATAAAAAATGTAAAAAAAGGAGAAACCGTTGGATATGGTAGAAGAGGAGTATTAAATCATGATGCGGTAATCGCAACAATTAGAATCGGATATGCAGATGGTTATCCAAGATCATTTGGGAATGGAAATGGAAAAATGCTAGTCAATGGAAAAATGGCCTCTGTCATTGGAAATGTATGCATGGATATGACCATGCTCGATATAACCGGAATAGATGCTGCTGAAGGAGATGAAGTGATTGTGTTTGGAGAAAGGCTGCCCGTAGCACAAATAGCCGTTTGGGCCAATACCATTCCTTATGAGATTTTGACAAATATTTCTCAAAGGGTGAAGCGGGTGTATTATGAGGAGTGAATTTAGAAGCTAGATACTGGATACTAGATACTGGATAAGCTATATATACGGGATTGCACTACTTCTAAGCAATGTCTCCTGAAAGGGACGTTGCGTATTAAGAAGTTGGAAGTTAGATAGGGTGGGTATATACTTGATGCTGGATACTTGATGCTGGATACTTTACGCTGGATACTTGATGCTGGATACTTGATGCTGGATACTTGATGTTGGATGCTGGATAAAGATTTTAACTCCTGAAACCTATTCAATCTAATCTTCACTGCCTTATCTTTGCAGAACATTATGAAGAAAATACACGTTTTTATTATTGTGTTGCTTGTAGTATTGGCTGATCAGATATTAAAGTATTACGTTAAGACAAACTTTTATTTAAATACATCAAGGCCTGTTTTTGGCGATTGGTTTCAATTGTATTTTGTTGAAAATCCCGGTATGGCTTATGGCTGGAAATTTGGTGGC
>CALPIT020000123.1 GCA_943323705.2 Streptomyces griseus | reverse complement strand
TTTTTCGTTTAATAAGGATATTTATCAACCTGAGATTATTGCATTTTGATATATTCCAATTTGTAATTTCTTTTACCAATCACAACATTTTTAGGTTTTATTTTACTCAAAAAGTAACCAATAACTCCAAGTCCGGAACCTGCAATTAAAAGTTGTGGACTGAATTTATCCCTGTCTACAAGATACACGATACCGCTTGCTACTGTCAGTAACATGCCGCCACCAAGCAATGCAGCTCCACTGGCGTTCCAATCAAAATTCTCTTTAGATTTTTTGATAATGCTTAGAATGTCTTTATAATGATAATTATAATGAAAGCTGCCCAAAGTATCTATAACATAAAATCCCATGCTTGTCATGCTTCTATTTATTAAAAACTCTTGTAAAAAAATAGAATCATTTTGAATTTTATTTATGGTGCCATTTTTATAAACCCCGGACTTTGTTACCAATTCAATGTTGACTCCAGAGTAAAAAGATTTGATTGTCTTATTATTTTTTTTAAGAAGTAAGAAATCTGAAGACTGTGCTACAGCTATGTAAGAAAACAAAATCAAGAAGTGAAAAAAAATAGTTTTCAAAAATTAATTGTTTTGAGCTGAATGATATACAGCGCCTAACAGTAACGCTAAACCGAAAGCGATGAAAAGTAGGCCTGATATTTTATTGATGATGCCAATATTTTTATTGGTGAGCTTGTTTCTTAATTTCCCTGCCAGATTTATTTTTGCGATATCTGCACCCATATTCAATGCAAGGCAAATGGCAAAAATCACAATTCTTTCATCAAATGAATTAGAAATGGCTTTTGTAGAAGCTGCAATCCAAAGCGCGATAACTGCAGGATTGAGCGTGTTAATTAAAAAACCGGTGATGAATAATTTCGCATGCGTGGTGCCGGCAATTTTTACACCATTGTCCATTTCCTCTTTAGTATGATATTTTTTAAAGAACAAATAAAACAAACCCAAGCCCATCAAAAATATGCCGCCACAAATGCCGATTTCTTTTTTATATACAATCATCTCTCCAAGAAATCCTCCAAAAATATTTGCAGTAATAACCCAAATAATATCACTCAACCAAACTCCACTAATGAAATAAAATGCACTAGAAATGCCGTAATTGATTCTTAATTTAATAATGGTAAATACAACAGGTCCGACAGAAAACACCAATGCCAATCCTAAAATCAAACCTGAGATGATGGCATCTGTCATGTAAATAGATTATTGGTAAATTAAAAATAAGATTGTTTGGTTAAGAATTGCTGCCAATCAGTAAGCATTTTGCCTTTTAAAACTCTAGGAAATTTATGTTGCCCACCTACTTTTCCTTTCATGGTCATAAATTCCATGAATGCTTTTTCGGGTAAAGCTTTTACCATAATTGCTTTCAATGCATGCTTTCTTTCTACTTCATAATCATCATTGAGGAGTTTTAATTTCTCGTCAATTTTTTCAGCAAGTATTTTTTCATCAATAACATCATCGGTGGCAACATACCATTGGTGTGCAAAGAAGTTACCATAAGGGATACCCGAAACTGTAAATTCAGGGATATAAACATTCAATTCTTCACAAGCCATTTCAATAGCGCGATTCATATTATCAACACTAAGGTGTTCGCCAACTAGACTTAAAAAATGTTTTGTTCTACCTGTGATAATGATTTCATTTTTTTCTTTGTCGATAAGTCTTACCGTATCTCCAATAGCATATCGCCAAGCGCCAGCATTGGTACTGATGAGAATGGCATAATCTTTATTTTCTTCAATTTCATGAATCATAAAAGCCTCATGATTTTCCAAGATATTGCCCTCTGAATCGAAATTGTTATCATCGAATGGAACAAACTCGAAAAAGATATTGTTGTTTAAGGCCAGTTGCATGCCCCTCGTGTCTTGTCTGCTTTGATATGCCAAAAAACCTTCACTGGCAAGATAAGTTTCGATATAAGTAACAGGTTTTCCAAACAATCTTTCAAAGCCTTTTTTATAAGGTTCCATAGCCACACCTCCATGAACATAAAAAGCTAGATTGGGCCAAATGTCATGAATGTTGTTGAGTTTGTAGGTTTCAATTATTTTTTCCATACACAATTGTAGCCATGCAGGTACGCCAACGATAAAACCGATATCCCAGGTAGGGGCTTTCTCAACAATTTCATCTATTTTTTTACTCCAATCTTTTTCCTTAGCAATTTTTTTACCCGGTTTGTATAAACCTAGTCCCTGAAACCAAAAAGGAATATTTTTTTGTTGTATACCGCTAAGATCACCTGCAAAGTAAGTTGCGCCTTTTTGAAGCTGTGTACTTCCTCCTAAAATCATCCATCCTTTACCGATAGCACTTTTTGGAACATTCTCATATTTGGCCAAACTCAGCAATTGCTTGAAACTGGTAATGGTATTGCTTCTGATGAGTTCTTTTGTTATAGGGATGTATTTACTGGCAGCCTCACTGGTACCACTGCTAAGCGCAAAGAATTTGATAACTCCCGGCCAGCAAACATCAGGCGTGCCATCTAATGTTTTGTGCCACCAATCTTTATATATCTTATCATAATTATAAGTGGGCACCAATTGTTGGAATTTTTTACCCGGATGTTTACTCAACAAAATCTCGTCAAACTTATGTTGTTGACCAAACTGAGTGAATCTCGCTTTACGCATTAGCTTTCTCAATACCCTGATTTGCTGCCTTCTGGCATCACGAACGGGTAAGTTCAATGCTCTTGCAATAGAAGCCGGTATTTTAATATCAAAAATTGCCATCAAGTCAATGTTGTAAAAAAGTATGCAAATATAAATTTTCTTGAGCAGAGCAGGTACAAAACTCACATTAAATTGAATGAGCATAATTCAGCTAAAATAAGTAGGTTTGTCCTCTCAAAAAAAAGATAAGGTCAGTTGCTTTTATCTGAAATTCAAAAATTCAAAACAAAACAAAAATGAAAAAGATTTTATTATCGCTCATGCTGATTGTCACTATGCTTTCGTCAAGAGCAGATGAAGGAATGTGGTTACCCATGTTATTGGGCAAACAAGTTTATAACGACATGGTAAAAAGAGGTTTAAAACTCACCAAAGAGCAATTGTATTCAATCAATAAATCTTCATTGAAAGATGCGATTATTATTTTCGGTCGTGGTTGTACAGGAGAAATCGTAAGCGATCAGGGATTGATTTTCACCAATCACCACTGTGGTTATGATGCGATTACCAAAGCAAGTAGTGTTGATCATAATTATTTGAGAGATGGATTTTATGCTTTCAACAAAGACCAAGAAATTCAATCAGATTTAACGGTTCAATTTTTAGATAGAATTGAAGATGTAACTGCTCAAGTAGAAGCAGGATTGAAAGGATTGACTTGGGAAGAAAGAACAAAGAAATTACAGGAAGTTTATAAAGGTATTACTGATAAAGTTGCGGATAAAGAAAATGGCATGTCTGGCAGAATTTACAGCATGTTTAAAGACAACCAGTACATCATGTATGTATACAAAACGTATAAGGATATACGCTTGGTAGGTACGCCTCCAGAAAGCATTGGAAAATTTGGTGGCGATACTGATAACTGGGAATGGCCAAGACATACAGGCGATTTTTCAATTTTCAGAGTGTACGCTTCTAAAGATGGTAAGCCAACAGAATACAGCAAAGAAAACGTTCCCTTAAAACCAAAAAAATTCCTTCCTGTAAGTATCAAAGGCATTAAAGATGGCGATTATGCTATGATTTACGGTTATCCAGGTGGCACCAATCGTTACGAAACTAGCTATGGTATCAAATTGAAAAACGACATTGAAAATCCTTCATTAGTTGGATTGAGAGATATGCGTTTGAAATACATGCACGAGCAAATGATTAAAGATCCTGCTGTTAAATTAAAGTTGGCTTCTGATTATGCAGGTATCGCCAACTACTGGAAATTCTTTGATGGAGAAACAAAACAATTAAAGAAGTTCAATACTTATGGACAAAAGCAACAGTTTGAAAATGAGTTTACTGCTTGGGCAAAAGGCAATTCAGAGTATGAAAACATCTTTGCCGAATACGAAAAAAATTATGCAGCCTGGACGCCGTATAGCAAGCACCGTCAGTATTATCGCGAAGGTATTTTAGGCTCACCTTTATCTTCATTTGCATCATCATTGATGGCTTTGGAAGGCACATTAGTAAAGGCAGGTGTTTCTGCTGAAGACGTTAAAAAAGCTATGGATGCCGCGGATGCTTCAAGAAAAAATTTCTTAGAAGCTGAAGATATTCCAAGTGACAAAAATATTTTGGCAGCAGTAGCTAAAGCGTTTTATACAGATATCGACAAATCACAACATCCTTCAGGGATATTTGAAAAGATTGCCGGTTTTGGTGATTTGAATGATGAGGCCACCTTTAAAAAATGGGCGTTGAATGTGTTTGCAACCACAATGATTTTCAATGATGACAAATGGAATGCATTTAAAGCAAAACCAACAGCAATGGACCTTCAGGGAGACCCTGCATTTGATTTTGCCGCTTCGTTTGTAAAAAATTACAACACTAAATATGCGCCATTGTTTACTGCATTCAACAACAAAAACAATGAGTTAGGTCGTGCATATCTTAAAGGTATCATGGAAAGAAATCCAACAGCAGCAGCTAAAATGTACCCTGATGCAAATTTCAGCATGAGAGTAAGTTTTGGTAATGTAAAAAGTTACAAGCCTAGAGATGGTATTTTCTGTGATTATGTAACTACTGCAAAAGGGATTTTAGAAAAATATGTTCCAGGTGATTATGAATTTGATTTGCCTTCAAAAGAAGTTGAACTCATTAAGAAAAGAGATTTCGGTCAGTATATAGATAAAAGCAAAAATGATTTGGTTGTTGCTTTCATTACCACAAATGACATTACCGGTGGAAACAGCGGTAGTCCGGTTATTGATGCCAATGGTAATTTAATTGGATTGGCTTTCGACGGCAATTACGAAGCGTTAAGTCATAAAATTGCTTTTGATAAAGACCTAAACCGTACAATTTGCGTGGATGCAAGATATGTGTTGTGGTGTATTGATAAATTGGGAGGAGCGAAGAATTTGATTGAGGAGATTAATCCGGTGAAATAAGGAAATTTTATTCCGGCTTGGAGAATTTGACATTGGTCTAGAGACCGTCTATATAGAAAGAGCCCACAGTTTTTTACTGTGGGCTCTTTCTATATAGACGTTTAATAACTTTTTAGGGTAATAATCAAAAATATTTATTCAAGAATCAAGTCAATGAAAAATCATGAAACTGAAGAAACTTTATCCAGACTGAATAAAGTTCATTGGGGGTGAAGATTCATCAGTTAAAATATTTGGCTATTTGAGTTGGGAGGACGTAATATTGCAATATTGCAATATCGCGAATAAAAAAAGAGCAGATCTGAAAATCATTTTCACCTAAAAAATTAATAGTATTTTTCTTTCTTTTTAAATTTTTCATTTCTTTCTACAAAGAAATTTTAGGTACTCGGACAAAGTCCGAAAGCACTAATAGACACCGGTCGTGAGACCGTCGCCAATTCTGGTGAAGAAACATCAGTGAAAATATTTGGCTGTTCGAGTTGGGTGGACGTAATATTGCGATATTGCAATATTACCTCAACAGAATGCTGAAATTTCAACATACAAAAAAACAACCCACATCATTTACCATCCTCTTTTTTACTCAATTCGTGCATTCGTGGCCAAAAAACATTCGCTCCCCATTTTTTTCCTTAACGCCGCATAAACCCTTAAATTTGCCGTCTAAATTTTATTACATGCAAAAAGGTCCCGTTTCTCAGTACATTTTACATCATTATCGTCATTTTAATGCAGCCGCTTTGATGGATGCTGCCAAAGGCTATGAATTACATCTGATAGAAGGTGGTAAAATGATGGTTACCCTTGCTGGTGCTATGAGTACAGCAGAGTTGGGATTGAGTTTTGCAGAAATGATTCGTCAGGATAAAGTAGCGATTATCAGTTGTACAGGTGCAAATCTCGAAGAAGATATCATGAACCTGGTTGCACATTCTCATTATAAAAGAGTTCCTAATTACAGAGATTTAAGTCCACAAGACGAATGGGATTTGTTGGAAAACCATTACAACAGAGTAACAGATACATGCATACCTGAAGAAGAAGCTTTCAGAAGATTGCAACAGCATATTCATAAATTATGGAAAGACGCTGATGATAAAGGCGAGCGTTATTTCCCACATGAGTACATGTATAAAATGTTGTTGAGTGGCGTGTTGGAACAATATTATGAAATCGATCCAAAGAACAGCTGGATGCTTGCGGCTGCTGAAAAAAATATTCCAATTGTGGTTCCAGGATGGGAAGACAGTACCATGGGAAACATCTTTGCTTCTTATGTTATTAAAAATGAAATGAAGGCCAGTACGATGAAGAGTGGTATTGAATACATGGTGTGGTTGGCTGATTGGTACAAACATAATTCTTCTGGCAAAGGCGTTGGATTCTTCCAGATTGGTGGTGGTATTGCCGGAGATTTCCCCATTTGTGTAGTGCCGATGATGTACCAGGATTTGGAGTGGCATGATGTTCCATTCTGGAGTTATTTCTGTCAGATTAGTGATTCCACTACATCTTACGGTTCATACTCAGGAGCAGTTCCTAACGAAAAAATCACCTGGGGGAAATTGGATGTGAATACACCGAAATTTATTGTAGAAAGTGATGCTACTATTGTGGCTCCATTGATATTTGCCTGGGTATTGGGCTGGTAAAAAATAAGGTTTAAAGGTTTAAAAGTTTAATGGTTTAAACCGTTGAACCGTTGAACCGTTAAACCGTTAAACGACAAACCATTGTTTCATCATCTTCCAAAAGTAGAACTCCACCTTCACCTCGATTGTTCATTGAGTTATGAAGTAGTGCATGAATTAGACGCATCTGTAACTAAGGAAGAGTTTGATAAAGAATTTAAAGTCCCATTTGATTGTCGAAGTTTAGTTGAATACATAAAAAGAGCGCAACGTCCAATTGAATTGATGCAAACAGCAGCACAACTTAGATTGGTTACTTTAGATTTATTCAAGCAACTTAAAGCAGATAATGTAGTATATGCAGAAATACGTTTTGCACCGCTGCAACATTTACAAAAAGGGTTAACACCAGAAAAAGTAGTGAAAGCTGTTAATGATGCTACTACAGAAGCCATTTCAACATATGGTGTTGAAGCCGGAATCATTTTATGTACACTCCGTCATTATAGTGAAGAAGAAAGTTTGCAAACTGTTCGCCTTGCTCATCAATTTCAAAATACTCATGTAGTTGGATTTGACATTGCTGCGGATGAAGCCGGCTTTCCGGTAGAAAATCATATCAAAGCTTTTCAACTGGCTCATGAACATAATATTCATTGCACAGCTCATGCAGGTGAAGCTTGTGGTCCTGAAAGTGTATGGGAGACATTAGATGTGTTCATGCCATCTCGTATAGGCCATGGCGTTAGGAGTGCAGAAGATGAGTTGTTATTACAACACTTGAAAAAGCACAATATACATCTTGAGGTTTGTCCAACCAGCA
>CALPIT020000122.1 GCA_943323705.2 Streptomyces griseus | reverse complement strand
TCCTTATTCCTTATTTTTACTTTCTTATTATTTATTTTTTGCCACAAAGGCACGAAGGCACAAAGAAACACGAAGGTTGGGGTGAGGTATTTTAATTCATGAGAAAATGAAAATTTGATTTCCTAAATCCAACTTTTACATTGGATATTTTACATTTAATATTTTACATTCAATATTCTACCGCTTTTATTTAAGTTTGCTGATAATTAAATCTCCATGAAGTACAGAATTTATTTTCTTTTGTTATTGACTATCATTTGTCAATCAGTTAGCGCGCAGCAACAGGATTCATTGTTTATCAAAAAGATATTCAATGAAGTGATGACGAATGCCAATGCGTATGAAAATCTTCGTTTTATATGTAAAAAAATCGGACCTCGTTTGAGCGGATCTGCTAATGCAGCAAAGGCCGTAATTGAAACAGCCAGAATGATGAAAGAAGCGGGTGCAGATACAGTTTATTTACAACCTTGCATGGTACCTCATTGGGTTAGGGGTGAAAAAGAATCAGGATATGTTACATTATCGAATGGCGAAAAAAGACAATTGAAATTATGTGCACTGGGTAATTCTGTTGGTAGTCCTAAAAATGGTGTAGGTGCTGAAATCATCGAAGTGAAATCGATACAACAAATTAAAGAATTGGGTGAAAAAAATATCAAAGGAAAAATAGTATTCCTCAATATTCCCATGAACCCCACTTATTTATATACATTTCATGCTTATGGAGAAAGTGGTGTTGCTAGATGGGCAGGACCTTCCGAAGCCGCTAAATACGGAGCCATAGGAGCGATGGTTCGTTCATTGGCAAGTAACGTCGACGATTACCCGCATACTGGAGTGATGAGTTACAATGATTCATTTCCTAAGATTCCTGCTGTTGCGATTAGTACCAATGATGCAGAATGGATAAGTGCTCAATTAAAAAATAATAAAGTAATTAAAGGCTGGTTTAAAACATCTTGTGAAATGTTAGCTGATGTTCCTTCTGCCAATGTTATTGGAGAAATCAAAGGTTCAACTTTTCCTGATGAGATTGTTACAGTTGGCGGTCATTTAGACAGCTGGGATTTAGCGGAAGGTGCTCATGATGATGGTGCAGGTTGTGTGCAGTCTATAGAATTATTAAGAACATTTAGAGCCTTAGGATATAAACCAAAAAGGACGTTAAGAATAGTAATGTTCATGAACGAAGAAAATGGCAGTAGGGGAGAAGAAGCTTATTTCAAAGCGGCAAAGGAAAACAAAGAAAAGCATGTATTTGCTGTAGAAAGCGACGCCGGCGGATTTAGTCCAAGTGGATTTGGAACAGACATGACGCCGACTCAATTTGCGAAAGTCGTATCCTGGAAACATTTTTTTGAAGATTACGACATTAATAAGTTTTCCAACGATGGCAGCGGTTCTGATATCGGCTCATTAAAAGAATTAGGAACGGCTTTGGCGGAATTGCGTCCGGATAGTCAACGTTATTTTGATGTACATCACGCCAATAATGATGTCTTTGAAGCGGTAAGTAAAAGAGAACTGAATTTAGGCGCATTTGCTTTAGCTGCATTTGCTTATTTGGTTGATCAGTATGGATTCTAAATGAAATCAGGCTTGTAATAAAAAGATGACGGGGATTTTATGCAGCTCAGGCTTGTTTTGTTTCCATGCACCAGCAGTTTTAGTTTCTATTCGTTCAAGCTTACCCGTTATGTCAACTCCAATGCAAATTTTTGTACTGCCTGTACATTGTTGAAGTAATGATTCAAGCAATTGATTATTTCGATAAGGGGTTTCAATGAAAATTTTGGTGCTGTTGTTTTTAGCAGATTCTGCTTCCAACGATTTTATCTTTTTTATTCTTTCTGTATTATCGATTGGCAAATAACCCACAAATTCAAACTGCTGTCCATTTAAACCACTGGCCATTAAGGCGAGTAAAATAGAACTCGGTCCAACCAGAGGTTTAATGATACATTTCATTTCCTGTGCAACGGCAATGAGTACTTGTCCGGGATCTGCAATGCCAGGGCAACCCGCTTCGCTGATGATGGCGATATTTTTTCCTTTTGAAATGGCGCTTTTAAATGTACTGATTTGTTCCGCTTCTGCTTTATGAATGGTATGCCATTCGAAATTATCTATGACAATTGTGTTGTCCATTGCTTTTAAAAAACGTCTTGTTGTTCTTTCATTTTCTGCAAAGATCACTTCACATTTTTTTACCGCATCAATCACATAAGGAGGAATGGTTTCTTTTGCATCTTCTGCTAGAAAACAAGGTATGAGGTAAACAGTTGACATTAGCTAATGATTACGTTGGTTTCTTTTGCTTTGTGGAGGCTTAAAGTTGCAGCAATTACCGCATAACTTGGTGCAAACAACCAACCGATAATGGGAACAAAATGAAATAGATAAAACACCATGCCATTGCCAATGGCCAAACCGCGATGATGTCCTATTAAATCAATGCTGGCATTTACATCCAATTTATTTCTTTCACTGCTGTAATCGAGCATAGAAAACCCCATGTAATAACAATCGAGAAAAAAAACGACAAGAGGTGTAATCCATCCAATCAATGGAATCAAAGAAACAAAAAGCAAGGCTAGCATATAAATGGTTTGCCATGACATGTTTCTCAATGCAATTCTAATTCCTCTTATAATATCAGTATATAATTGCGGAAAGCTGAAAGGAAAATCTTTGCCAATCAAAATGCTTTCTGTTTTCTCACTCAGGTATGCAAATACAGGTGAGCCAATGATCAGAAACATAAACTTGAAAAAGGAGAAATAGAAAATCAATAAGAGTAAGTGAATAAAAATCTGCCCGATGATAAAAAAGAAACTCAACCAAGTTCCTTCCATATGGTCGAGCCATTTTTTCACACCAAACTTAGTAAGCATCCATGCTGTAGCATTGTTACTGGATTGCCAAAAGAAATAAAATCCAACAACAAACAAGATGGAATATAAAAGACCTGGAATCAAAATCCATTTCCAGAGTTTATTTTTTTTGATAAACTGATGGGCTTCAAAATAAGATTGTATGGAGATGATGATTTCTTTGAGCATAATGAAAACTAATGCTTATCGGATTGAACCGATATAATTAATGAAACAATAATCTTCGGGGATTTGGTTAAAACCTTGGACAAGGAATGCCCTTGCTTTCAGGTGGACGTTTGATGTAGATTATGGAAAACTCTCCACCACCTCGGCTTCCGGTAGCAGACTTCAATCCGCTGATATTGACATCGTAAGTGGCACCTATTCTCAACCCTCCAATTTCCATACCTAAATAAGGTATAACGGCATCGTTTACACGCATCCATGAACCCACATAAACATTTGTTGGTTTTTCATCGTCTCCATTTGCATTAATGGATAGTGTACCACCAAGAACTGTTTCGCTAGCTTTGTTTTGAAATTGTTGAATGAAAGAAACATTTACGCCAACCACATCAGAAATGGCAAATGAGCCACCTCCATGGATTGTAGTTCTGTTACTGAGATACCAATTGTTATTTTGTTTAAAACTTAATTTTGGACGATTGATGTGATACATAGAAAGTCCAATGTAATAATTGTTTTCTCCGTTACTTGAACCTGAATACAATAAACCGGCATTCACATCAAAATAACTTCTTGAGTTGTTTCCATTAGTGAGTCCAGTATTTCCTAGATAATCATTTGAAGTACCTTGAACAAATCCATTTTGAGTTAATTCATCTTCAAATAATAGTTGTCTGGTATCCAAAAGCATATTGGAATAAGTGCTCTGAAATCCTGCACCAATTGTATTGTAACCACTTTCATCTAAAGCTTTATGATAAGAAAGTGATACTGAACCGTAATTTAATTTTAGAGCACCATTTGCGCTTGCATCTGTTAAACCAGATATGCCAACACCAAAAACATCTCCTTCAGGTATTTGGTTTTTCATTATTGGAAAATCAACTGAGGCGCTTGAAGTAACATATGCATTTGGAATTGACCTCCATTGATCACGGCGATTAGCAGCAACACGCCACACACCTTCAAACTTTCCTGTAAAAGCAGGATTTAAAGTAAGTGGTGAAGCAAAAAATTGTGAAAAGTGCGGATCTTGTGCCTGAACATTTAATCCAAACAAAACAAAACCAATAAGTTGAAAGATTTTTCTCATGTCGAAAATGCTTATCCGTAAAGATAATAAATTCAGTTTAAAATGCTACTGAAAAAATTGAAAGTTTAGTACGATTTAGGATAGGTTTTTGAGGGGAAATTCAAAATTTAAAAGTAAAAAGTAAAAAGAGGACTCGGGTTGGGTAGTTTTCTAATTCGCAACGTCCCTTGCAGGAGACATTGCTGAGAAGTAATTTTTGAATTTCTATATACGCAACGTCCCTTGCAGGAGACATTGCTGAGAAGAGAGCCTATCCAGCCATCCAGCATCCAGTATCTAATATCCAGTATTCCCCCATCAATGCTGTATCTTCAACCCATACGCCAAATCCCCAGCGTCTCCCAAGCCAGGAACGATATACCCCTTGTCTGTCAATTCATTATCGATAGCACCACACCAGATTGTAGCTTCAGGAAATGCAGCTTTTACAAAGTCGATTCCTACGGTACAGGCGATGGCGCATACAATGTGCAAGTCTTTTATTTTCCCAACGGTCTTTAAATGTTCAATCGATTTTACCAAAGATGCTCCGGTTGCTAACATGGGATCGCTAACAATTACGGTTCTGCCTTCTAAATCCGGACAGCTCATGTATTCCATGCTGATTTCAAAACTGCCATCAGTATGGTGTTTTCTATAAGCCGTTAAAAATGCGTTATCTGCACGATCGAAATAATTAAGCAAACCATGATGCATGGCCAAACCTGCTCTTAAAATAGTGGCCAAAACCGGTTGGTCTTTTAATACTTGTACTTTGGCTTGTCCCATTGGAGTAGCAATGGTTTTTTCAACAGTTTCCAATTGTTTACTGATTTCATATCCTGCCACTTCCGCAATTCTTTCGAGATTTCTTCTGAAACGAAGCCTGTCGTTTTGAATTTCAATATTTCTTAAATCGCTTACCCAATTACTAATTAAGGAATGCTGCGCACTTAAATTAATTACCATTTTTTTATTTATATACTTTTATAAAAAGGATGAATGATGCTAATCAAACCAAACAATCATTCTTAAATTAACAAACAAATCTAAAATAAAATAAACGAGTAAGTCTATTTTTGTTGCATTGTTTTAAAAATTCATCCGATTATGATAAAATACTTCCTGTTATCAGCGATTACGTTGACATTGATTGTTTCCTGTAATGATCAAAATTCCACATCAAAATCAAAAGACCCATACAAAAGTAGCAAGCTTACGATTGAACAAATCGAACAGCAAAATCCACTTCGCTTTCTTGAAATTGTAGGGAAGGACAAACATAATCTAATCGGACAAACGGTAGTAAAAGGTGAGATAACCAATAAAGCAACAGTTGTTACGTATAAAGACATTTCTGTTTCCATCAAATTCATCAGCAAAACAGGAGTCGTTCTTGAAGAAGATGAAGAAGTGATTTATGAAGAAGTAAAACCTGGGAGCAATATCAATTTTAAATCTAAATTCTTTGCGCCCAAAGGAACTGAAGAGGTAAAGATGAAAGTAATTAAAGCGGTTTCAGTTCATTAAGTCATGATTTTAAAACTATCTCCATCGAAAAGACCTTTATCGCTTAATTTCAAATGAGGAATTACAAGTAATGCCATGAATGATAATGTCATGAAAGGTGCATTCAAATGACTGCCGAGATTTGTTTTTACAAATGCATCGATTTCGGTGTATGCTTTTGCCACTTCGTAACCATTTTCTGTACTCATCAGACCGGCCACTGGTAAGGGTAATATTTTTTCTTCTGTTTCATTAACAGCCGAAACACCACCACCACAGCGAATTACAGCGTTCACCGCTTTGCAAATACTTTCATCATCAACACCCACTGCAACAATATTATGACTATCATGCGCAACCGAAGAAGCGAGTGCGCCTTTTTTAATACCGATATTTTTAATGAATGATGTTGCGATAGGTGCTTCATGATAACGGTTGACCACAACGATTTTCAAAATGTCATTTTCAACATCTGCAACCACTTCATCTTTATTGACTTTTGGAGTAACAAAAATTTTATTGGTAATCAACTGACCTTCCAGTGCTTCAATTACAGGGATTTCATTTTCGCCATTGAATGGAAATTTAAAATCAGCAATTTGTTTTTCATTGCAGTTAAACTGATTGATTACGGTGGTTTTATCAGGATTTATCAATGATTGGCCATTTTCTGCAACTAATTTTCCGTTGATGAAAGTTTTAGCCACTTCAAATTGAGTAAGATTTTTTAACTGAATAAAATCTGCCGGATGGCCCACTTTCATAATGCCCACATTCATTTTGTAATGTTCAACAGGATTGATGCAAGCGGCTTGCAATACTTTGAAAACATCAATTCCTTTTGCAACAGCTCTAGCACAAAGCTGGTTGATATGGCCATCAGCAAGACTATCCGGATGTTTGTCGTCGCTACAAAACATCATGTTTTCAAAATGCTCGTGCATCAAATCAATCAGCGCTTCAAAGTTTTTAGCAGCACTTCCTTCTCTGATTAATATTTTCATGCCAAATGAAAGTTTATCCAGCGCTTCTTCAGCAGTAAAACATTCGTGGTCTGTGCTGATACCTGCGTCGATATATTTTTTAGCATCGCTTCCCCTTAGTCCTGGAGCATGTCCATCCACAGGCTTGTTGTATTTTTTTGCTAGTGCAATTTTTTTCATCACTTCTTCATCTTCAAATAACACACCCGGAAAATTCATCATTTCGCTGAGGTATCTGATCTCGTTCATTTGTAGCAATTGTTCGACTCCATTTGCATCTATTGCAGCGCCAGCCGTTTCAAAAATGGTGGCGGGCACACAACTGGGTGCACCGAAATTGAATTTGAAAGGAACAGTTTTTCCGTTTTCAATCATGTACGTCACACCTTCAAGTCCGCATACATTGGCTATTTCATGCGGGTCGCTGATGGTACCTACGGTTCCATGAACAACGGCGAGTCTTGCGAATTCCGATGGCACTAGCATTGAGCTTTCGATATGCACATGACTGTCGATGAAGCCGGGAAGGAGATAAGGTTCATTGATTTTTTCTTCACTGATTTCTTTGATGTTGGTAATAATGCCTTCAGTAATTTCTAATTCTCCCCAATAAATATTTCTTGATTTGATGTCTATGATATTTCCTTTTATTGTAAATGTTGTCATCTTAAATGTATTTGAAATTGTAGGAGAAGAAAAATTGTGTTTTTTAAATTAATCCAGTAAATCTGGTCTTCTTTGTTGAGTTCGTTTCACTGATTCATCATGTCGCCATTCATCAATCAGTTTGTGATTGCCACTCATCAGTACTTCAGGTACTTTCCAGCCACGAAAAGTTTCAGGACGGGTATATACAGGAGGAGCTAGTAGATTGTCTTGAAAAGAATCGCTTAGTGCTGAAGTTTCATCATTGAGTACACCTGGAATCAAGCGTCCAATGGCATCCGTTAGTATGGCTGCGGCAAGTTCGCCAC
>CALPIT020000121.1 GCA_943323705.2 Streptomyces griseus | reverse complement strand
CAGTAATGGTTATCGCCTCCACACCATAAACGGCGCTACCGAATGTTTTTACAAGCATGAGCAAATGTCAAAATGAAATCAGAAATGACAAAGGGAAAAACAACAGAGAGAGAAGAGAATTTAACTGAGATTTTATGTGGTATAATTCAAAAGTAAAAATTCAAAAGTAAAAACTTAAAATAATAGCTTGTAAAACTCTTTGTGAAACTTTGTGTCTTGGTGTCTTGGTGGCATTCAATATAACATAATCATCTTCACCCTTTGGGGGAATTAAAGGGGGCTTTTTTTCTCCAACATTGCCACCACACCTTCTTTTTTCAAAATCAAATAACCCAGCCGATCATTGCTGATGCCTCCTTTTAATTGATAACTGAATTTAAATTCATCATTAATCATTTGCGTTTCAAAATAATTAAAGCTGATGTTGGAATGTCTTTTTAAAGCCTCACCAATTTCGTATAAGTGAGTAGATAAAATGAAAATGGATTCCGGAATTTTTACCAAACCTTCTATGACTATACTACTGCATTTCATGGCATCTTCTACATTCGTTCCTTTGAATAATTCATCGATTAAAATCAACCATTGTCTGCCATCATTTATTTTGGTAATGGTTGATTTTATGCGTTGTACTTCATTATAAAAATAACTTTCTCCTTTTGATAAATTGTCCATGATGTTGATATTACTAAGAATACCATCAAATAAACTCAATTTCATATTTTTAGCTGGGACACCCATGCCCAGATGCGCCAGATAAACTGCAGTGCCTGTTGATTTAATGAAAGTGCTTTTACCTGCCATATTAGCCCCGGTAAGAAACATAAAGTTTTTTTCTTTGTCTAATTTGATATCATAAGAAATTGGTTTTTCAAGCAAGAGGTGATAGAGATCTTCTGCATAGATAAAGGGCTGATCTGATTTTTGAATCTCTGGAAAAATCAATTGGTGATGTTGTACCGCCATTGCCATTCCATACCATGCGTCTAATTGTGCATGAAGCTGTAATAATTTTTTTGTTTGATGCTTGTAACGATAAAGAAAAAAATATCCAGCTTTCAGTATTTCTTTATTTGAAAATTCTTTACTTGAATTCTTATTGCAGATTATTTTACAATCATTTTTATTGAGCAAATCGCTTAACTCAAGTAGTAATTGTTGTAAAGGCAAGGCATTATATTGATCAACTAATAATTTATAAATATTGTCAAGGCCCTTTATCAAATCAAAAAAATGAGAGACAGAATATTTAATCAATGAAAAATCCGGACTGTGTAGCAGTTTGTATAAATAGGTTTGGTAAGCAGATGGATTTTCAGGAATGGTATCAATATTAATGTCGTAGAATTTCTCAACCATTAAAATCGTTCCGTTAGAAATTTGCAGTGGCCATTGATCTGCAGTGCTTATTATAACTTTTAATGTTTCTTGAATACCCGTTATATCCGCTACATTATTAAAAGGCTTAGAAAGGTTTTGTTGTAATTGAATTTCACCATTGGATGTTCTTGCGAAATTGATTTTCTCAAACAAAGAATAATTATCTTCTTTGCCTAAGATATTCAAGTCATTTAGTGTGGTGATATCAATTTCCATAGATTAATCCCTGTTAAATTGTAATCGTTTTCCTTTTACTGAAGAATTGACTTTCCCGTTTTCAAAAACAATATTACCATTAACCATGGTAGTGAGTATGGTAGCCGGAAATTTAAATTTTTCTAAAGGGCTCCATCCACATTTGTATAAAATATTTTCTTTGGTAATGGTATAAGATTGATTCAAGTCAACCATTACCAAATCAGCAAAATATCCTTCTCTTATGTACCCTCTTTCTTTAATTTGAAAACAATCTGCAACTGCATGACTCATTTTTTCGGCTATGCGTTCCAGTGATATGTCTCCCAAACTAGCGTAGTGTAACATTAGCTGCAAAGAATGTTGAACCAATGGCAATCCTGAATGCGCAGATTCATATGGAGGCTCTTTCTCGCTTAATAAATGTGGCGCATGGTCGGTGGCAATAATATCGAGTCGGTTGTCAAGTAAGGCTTTCCATAAAGCAGATTTGTTGTGTGGTGCTTTGATTGCTGGATTGCATTTAATTTGATAACCCAATTGATCATAATCATCAGCTGTAAAATGCAAATGATGCACGCAAACTTCAGCAGTAATTCTTTTTTCTTTTAATGGCATCATGTTGCCGAATAAAATCAATTCTTTCTCTGTACTGATATGTAAGATGTGTAAGCGTGTATTGTATTTCTGGGCCATTTTCACAGCTCTTAATGAAGATTCATAACAAGCAACTTCATCTCTAATTATGGGGTGATCTGAAGAAGTCAGATCAGGTTTTATTGATTTTAATTTTTGATAATTATTTCTGATAATGGTTTCATCTTCACAATGGGTGGCAATAAGTAATTCGCATTCGCTGAATAATTTTTCCAACGTGTTGTAATTGTCTACAAGCATATTTCCTGTGCTACTTCCTTTAAATATTTTTACACCACAGATATCGTTTTTTCTTTTGTTAACTTTTAAAACTTCTTCTGCATTATCATTGCTAACACCCATAAAGAAAGAATAATTGGCAGGGGATGTTTGGGAAGCAATTTGATATTTATCTTCAAGCAATTCCAGCGTTAGAGCATTTGGAATTGTGTTAGGCATTTCCATAAAGCTGGTAACACCACCAGCCACACCGGCAGTACTTTCTGTTTCAATGGTAGCTTTATGCGTTAAACCGGGCTCACGAAAATGGACCTGATCATCTATTACACCAGGGAATAAATGCTTTCCTTCACCATTGATTTCAGTTACAAAAGATTTCACAGAAATGGAATGGTCAATGCGCTCAATTCTCTCTCCTTCAACAAGAACATCCATTGATTTTATTTCACCTTCATTTACAACCGAAATGTTTTTAAACAGATATTTTTGCATAATTTCAAATTATTCTATAAACAATAAAAACTGATGCAAATTATTAAAAACGTTTTCAAATTTCTGATTTTTGTTTTTCCTATTCCTATTTCAGCTCAAAGTACTTATATACAGCAAGATGCTAAAGATTACCATTTTATCGACAGAATGGAAATAATGGAACAAAAAAATACTGATTTGAATTTTTCATCATTAAAACCATATAATCGTAAGTATGTTTTGCAAGAAACAGCGCTTCTCGATAGCAGTGGACATTTAGCCAAACTTTCAAAACCCGATCAATATAATTTATTGAGTCTTTACATGAATAACAATGAATGGTATAATGGAAATCCATCTCCATTTTTAAGCAAAAAACCTCTAGTCAAAACCTTTTATAAAAATCAATCAAACGCTTATGAAGTCAACGTAAAAGATTTTTTTCTTGCCATAAATCCGGTGTTGCATGTTAGAATGGGAAAGGAATTAGATAATGATAAAAATATTTTTCTGAATTCAAGAGGCATCACTTTAAGAGGTCGTATTGCCAACAAAATTGGTTTTTCTTCAACCATTATCGATAACCAGGAAAGAGGACCATTATTTTTTCAACAACAAGTAGCTGAATTAAGAGCAGTTCCTGGAGTAGGATTTTATAAAGCATTCAAACAAGATGTTAATACACAAGATTATTTTGATGGCAGAGGTTATTTCACCTTTAATGCTACAAAATATATAGATTTTCAATTTGGATACGATAAGAACTTCATCGGAAATGGCTATAGAAGTCTTTTTTTAAGTGATTGGGGCAATAGCTACCTGTTTGCTAAAGTCAATACAAGAATATGGAAATTGAATTATCAGAATTTGTTTATGGAATTGATGCCCAGATACAAGGATATTGGCAATAATTTACTAAGGAGAAAATACGCAGTTATGCATCATCTAAGCATGAATGTTAGTAAATCTTTAAACATAGGATTATTTGAAGGTGTGATGTTTGGAAGATCTCAGCATTTTGATTTTCAATATTTGAATCCAATTATATTTTATCGCCATATCGAAGGTGCAATCGGCAGTCCGGATAATGCAGTAGCTGGTTTAGATTTCAAATTAAATGTAAAAAAGCGCGCTCAGTTCTATGGTCAGTTTTTACTTGATGAATTCATCTTATCAAAAATCAAAAATGATCCTTCCAATTGGGTTAACAAATTTGGGATACAACTTGGAGCAAAATATATCGATGCCTTTGGTATAAAGAATCTTGATTTGCAAGCGGAAGTAAATAGAGTTAGACCATTTACTTACTCTCATTTTGATACCATCAACAATTACACTCATTATAACCAACCGCTGGCTCATCCACTTGGAGCGAACTTTCAGGAAGTTATCGGCATTGTAAGATACCAGCCATTTCCTAAATGGAATTTTTATGCAAGAGCTATTTATTTTTACAAAGGAATGGATACAGCCAATGCGAATTTCGGGGGAAATATCTTTAAAAATTATACCACCCGATTGTCAGATGTAGGCTTTAATGTTGGAAGTGGAAATAAAGCAACTTGTTTGAATGCTGTTTTAAATGTTTCATACGAGTTCAGGCAAAATCTTTTCTTTGAAGCGGGAATTCAAAATCGTAATTACAAATTGGCTTCGGGCTATCATGACAACAGTGTTTCATTCAGCGCTGGTATTAGGTTGAATGTATATAAAAGAGAGTATAATTTTTAGAATTAAGGATTGTTTTAACCACGAATTCACGAATTGATTCTTTTTAGAAATTTCTTTTCGCTCCCCTATCATACAGCAGAGGATTGGAAGTTGGTTGCACACAAGTTCACGAATTTTTTCACCGCAGAGAACCAGAGCGTGTAAGGTTGCGCGGAGATAGTTGATTCTTACATTGTTCCCTTCATAAATGGGAGGAGTTGGGTCAGTAAATAAATATTACGGTGGAATGAAGAAACTTCAGTTGATTTATTTGGTAGTTCGAGTTGAGAACACGTAATATTGCGATATTGCAATATTGCAAAAACAATAGATTAATCAAAACTCAACGGCACATTGATTTTCAGCCCAAAATTCCTTCCTACATTAAAAACCCCTTGCCTTCCTGTAACTTCATTCACAGCAGCATATTTCAACCTACTTAAATGCGATTGATAGGCAACATCTCCAATATTTAATGCAGATAAATAAACACCAATGATTTGTTTGTTTTTTTGATTGTGAATTTCAGCCCCAACTCCAAAATTCATCAAAACATACCCTTTAGTGGCAGTTTCTGTGTTATAAGCTGTAAAAGCATTGTTCTGACTGAAATTATTTTCTATTTCATATTTGGCATAAAAGTTTTTTATTGTTTTATTCAACTTTTTAAAATCCGCTCTGAATTCGGTGAGTAATTTTGGTGCCGGAATAAAGGGCAGATTTTTCGAACCTTCCATAGCTGTCGTAAATTCCCCACGCACATAAGAGAAACTGTTTTCAATATGCAGCCAATCTAAAGGATGCGGATGTATATCGAGTGTAATTTCCATTCCATACATCTTTGCTGCTTGCTGATCAAATGTAAATGCAGTAAGAAAATCATTATCAACGTCAACCAAAGAATCACCGCCTGAAACATTTTCCAATTTTCTGTAATAGATGAAATTGCTGAAATGATTGTAGTAACCTGCAAGGTTAAACGAAAAATGTTCTTTGTTTACTGTTAGAGCGGCGTCAAACTGCGTACTGATTTCGCTGTTCAAATTGCGGTTACCATATTCATATCTGATTGTCCCTTCATGTGCTCCATTCGAAGCCAACTCAGGTATACTTGGTGCTCTAAAAGCACGGGCAATATTAAATTTTAAATTTAGATGCTTGTTTGCTGCATAGGTCAATCCCGCACTACCCGAAAAATTAGCATACTGTTTTTTGAAAGCATCACCTTTTACAGCACTGCCTTCCATTAAATTTTTAACATCAATTTTTCGATTGTCAAATCTCATTCCCCCACTGAAATTGAATTTCTTAATTTCTTTCTGTGTAAAAACAAAAAAACCAATATCAAACAAATGATAATCTGGAATTAGTTGTTCTATACCAAGATTTTTGTTCGTTTGATCCATTCCGTTAGTTCCAATAGAATGCTTCCATCCATTTTTTTCCTTGAAATGAAACTGTGAAGCATAGGTAATGGTTTTCATGTCAAAAAACAAAGCGCGCTCATCAAGATTATCGGGATTACCAAACTCTTCTCTTCTGTTTTGTTGAAAGCCGATGTTAAATGTAAGGCTATTGTCGCCTAATTTATAGTTGTTGTCAGTAGCGAGTTTGAAATGTCTGATATGTTGATATGGTGCTAATGGTGTAATGCTTTTAAAATCAGCATTTGTGGCCGCGGTTTCATCTCCACCGGGCATAGCTTTTATAAAATTTCCCAAACTGTCTCTGTCCCCTTCTACCAATCCCGCTTTCAAATCAAAACTGCTGAAAAGTAAATGACTAAATCCCTTTTCACCATTGTAGCCAATATAACCTCCCACATTCTGTTCATTGAATTTGGAATTGAAGACATAACCATCATATTTATTTTTGTAATCGGCTGCAGCTTTATAAGTGCCATATGCATTCCAATTAAAACCATTTTTATTGCCTGAAAAATTTCCATTGAACGAACGCAAATTATTATTCGTTTGATAATTGGATCCAAGATTCAATTTAATAGTGTTTTTAGGAGCTGGTACATTTGTAATAATATTGATTACTCCGGCCATGGCATCACTTCCATACACCAAACTTGCAGGTCCTTTTAATATTTCAATTTTGCTCACACTTTCATCATCGATTTCAATACCATGTTCATCACCCCACTGCTGACCTTCCTGACGAACACCATCATTGATCGTTAATACACGATTGTAACCCAACCCTCTGATTAAAGGCTTTGCAATCGCTGGTCCAGTTGATAATAATGAAACTCCTGCATTTTTAGTAATGCTCTCAATGATGTTCATGGAGGATGATTGCAATAAATCCTGCTTACGCATCACCGAAACCTGAAATGGTATTTTCTTCAATTGAGTTGCTTTGCTGACACCGGTAACAACTACTGCATTGATTTCAACTATGGTTTCCTGTAAATCGAAGTTCTTATGCGTATCTCCCTTTACTTCAACAGAAATAGCTAATGTAGCATATCCAATATGAGAAACTTCAACAAGATGATTCCCATCACTTAAATTATCAATAGTAAATTCTCCTTGTTGATTAGTACTTACACCAACTCTAGCATCGGAAATATAAACTGAAGCACCTGCTATGGGTTTTCCTGTTTTTAAATCGCGAACAAATCCATGTAAACTTCCTTTAACCGAATTTGCTTTGACAAAAAAATGAAAAGAAAAAAGAAAAAGTGTAAATAATAATAGTTGTTTCATACCTAATATTTGTAACGTTGTTGCAAAAGTAATATTTTGAAACAATGTTGCAAAATTTATTTAGCAGAATATCAAAGATTTTCAATGATGGCTGCAATTCCTTGACCGCCTCCAACACAAGCTGTTACCATGCCGTATTTTTTGTTAAGTCGTTTCATATCATTAAGAATTTGAACGGTTAGTTTACAACCAGTACAACCCAATGGATGTCCCAAAGCAATTGCCCCACCATTGATATTGACTTTTGAAACATCTAAATTCAATTCATTGATCACAGCGATGGATTGTGAAGCAAAAGCCTCGTT
>CALPIT020000120.1 GCA_943323705.2 Streptomyces griseus | reverse complement strand
CGAACTTCTTGCACACCGGCGGTGAAGTAAGTAGAAAGGTTCAATAATTTATAAGTAGAGTGAATTAATCTATCTAAGGCAGGTTCAATCATTTTGTATTCTTCCATGAACATTTGCTTGTCATCCGCAGTTTCTAATTCAGCGATTTGTGCTTCGATAGCATTGGTCATTACAATTACTTCGTTGCCTTCATTTTTTACGGCTTCAATTAATGCCTGTGAATATTTGTTACCGGTATGCATAGACGCTTCATCAACGTTTGCTACATACAAAATAGGTTTGTCTGTTAACAGGAATAAATCAGCAATGGCAGATTTGTCATCTTTGCTCAATCCTAATGCCATGATATTCTTTCCATTATTCAATTGTTCGAGACAGGTTTTCAAAACTTCATATTCTGCTTTTAACTTGGCATCACCTTGCTTCAGTAGTTTTTCTGTGCGCTGGATTTTTTTCTCAACGCTTTCCATGTCTTTCAGTTGTAATTCGGTTTCGATAATGCCTTTGTCGCCAACAGGATTAATGGGGCCCTCATCTCTTAAAATATTTTCGTCTTCAAAACAACGAATCACATGGATAATAGCATCCACCTCACGAATATTCGCTAGGAATTTATTACCAAGTCCTTCACCTTTACTGGCGCCTCTTACCAAACCGGCGATGTCAACAATTTCAATTTGTGTAGGAACTACTCGAGCCGGTTTTACCAACTCTTCCAATTTATTCAATCTGGTGTCTGGTACATTTACCAATCCAGTATTGGGTTCTATGGTACAAAATCTATAATTACTAGCCTGTGCTTTTGCACTACTGCTCACTGCGTTGAAAAGGGTTGATTTGCCTACATTGGGTAATCCTACAATACCTGCTTTTAATGACATTTTGGGTTTATTTTTTGAAGTTGCAAATGTAAGTTAATTTGGAGGGAAATGTAAAGTGGGATGGAAAATAAACTAGATTCTTGATGTTGGATAGGCTAGATATTGGATACTTGATACTTGATACTAGATAGGCTACTTCTCAGCAATGTCTCCTGTAAGGGACGTTGCGTTGGATAGAAATAGACAGGCTGGATAAGCTACCTCAACAAAAAAAATAAGCAACAAACAATAAACAACAAACAAATATTTCAAATAGTCTCTTTAATGAATCAAATCTAACCTTTTGAACAAAAGACTAAAAACGCAACGTCCCTTGCAGGAGACATTGCTGAAAAGATCGAAACCTTTTGAACAAATTGAACTCATTTAACCTTTTAAACTAAATTCCCTACAAACGCAACGTCCCTTACAGGAGACATTGCTGATAAGAGCTAACATTTAACCCTTAAACCATCGCAGCGACTTAAACCTCAATGATTCCTTCCATTTGCTTATTTTCGTACATTCAAACCCAAATTAAAACACATGGCATTAAGTCGCATCTGGTCGGCCTTTATTATAATAGCAATTCTAGTTGCATCAGCAAAAATGTTTTTTACCTCTGAGAACAAAACGATTTTTAGTTCAATGGTAACTGGTAAAACGGGAGATACGCTTTTGGTGAGCAGAACAGCTGTAGCTAATTCAAACCCTAGCGTAATAAGTATTATTGATAGCAATGGCGTTTTTACTGAAGGCAATATAAAGACCATCAGAGAAAGTGTCACGCAATTGAAAACTTTTAAAATTCAGTCGGCTGATGGGATTATCGAAACCTGTCAAACCGCAGTGACATTATGTTTGAAGCTGATTGGTTTTCTGGCTTTGTTCATGGGTTTTTTGTCGATAGCGGAAAAAGCTGGTGGCATCCGATTTTTATCCAGAATTATCAGTCCTTTTTTCTCTAAAATATTTCCTGAGGTTCCAAAAGGTCATCCGGCCATGGGGCATATGATTATGAATTTTTCGGCAAATCTTTTAGGATTGGATAATGCCGCAACGCCATTTGGATTGAAAGCAATGGATAGTTTACAAGAGCTGAATCCAAATAAATCAACGGCTTCGAATTCGCAGATCATGTTTTTGTGTTTACATGCTTCGGGATTGACATTGATACCAGTTAGTATTATAGCCTTGCGCTCAGCAGCGAAAGCCGCCAATCCTATGGATATTTTCATTCCATGTATGATTGCAACTTTTATTGCTACCATTGCAGCTATGATGATTGTCAGTTTTAAACAAAAAATCAATATTTTTCAGCCTGTAATTTTAACTTGGATATTAGGAATTTCTGCAATTATAGCCGCATTGATTGTGTATATCAAATCATTGAATACAGAGGCGGTTCAGCAGTTTTCCGGTTCGTTGAGCAGCGGTCTGATTTTGTTTATTTTCATTGCGATTGTTTTAGGAGGATTGTACAAAAAGATTGATGTGTTTGATGCATTTATTGAAGGTGCCAAAGGAGGTTTTGAAACAGCAGTCAGAATTATTCCTTACTTAGTGGGGATGTTAGTTGCGATTTCTTTACTCAGAACCAGTGGTAGTTTTGATGCCTTGATTGGTTCTGTAAAATCATTATTTATTGCGATAGGAACCGACACCCGATTTGTAGATGGTTTGCCAACGGCTTTGATCAAGCCATTTAGCGGTGGAGGAGCAAGAGGTATGATGGTGGATACCATGAAAACTTTTGGCGCAGATTCATTTGCTGGCCGTTTATCTTGTATTTTACAAGGTTCTTCAGATACAACATTTTATGTGATTGCCGTTTACTTCGGTTCCATATCGGTGAAGAATACACGCTATGCGGTAGGGGCGATGTTGCTTGCCGATTTGATTGGTGTCATTACATCAATAGTGCTGGCCTATGTTTTCTTCGGTTAGGCTTATTATTCGTCGTTATTATCTGTAGAAATTGGCCCGGTAAACATTCCAATGAGTTCCTTGGCTTTGTAGATATTTTTGTTGTATTTATTTCCGATGACAATGATTGTTGCATCTTCTTCAATTAGTCTTATAAATACGGCATTACTTCCATGCCACCAACCATTATGATAAATAATTTTTTTATTAGGGAAATCGTACATTCTCCAGCCCAGTCCGTAATTTCTTACACCTGATTTTTCATTGCTGTAAGGCTTGTAAGCCTCGGCTAAAGTCGCTTTTGTAAGATATAATTCTGTAGATAATAACCGATCCCATTTCAATAAATCTTGAGGAGTAGAAAAAATGTTTTTATCTCCATACACTTTATCTAAATTGATGAACACGGCTTGATAATTTCTCCAGTCGTAGCTTGGTGTTGTTCTAGCAGAATCTTTATCATTGTACGCAAAACTGTTGTTCATTTTTAAAGGTTCGAAAATTGATTTTTTTAAGTAATCAGGATAAGACATTGATGTGACTTTTTCTATCAATAATGCCAGTAAAGCGTAATTGGTATTGCAGTAAGCAAAATGTCTATTTGGAGAATTGATGTTTCTCAAGACATTTTTTTTGCTGATTAATGTATTTAAAACATCCTGGTTGGTAACAAAAGTTTTTGAACTCCAACCGATTTCATCCATAAAATAAACATAGTTGGGAAGCCCGCTTCTGTGATTCAATAAACTTCTGATCGTAATGCCAGGGTAGTTAAATGCAGGAAAGTATTTTGAAAATGCATCATCGATATTCAGCTTTTTTTCTTGCCATAATTTAAGCACAGCCATAGCCGTAAATGTTTTGCTTACAGAGGCGATATGCAGCGGTGTATTGGCATTAATGCTGTCGTTACTGCCAACATGAGCAATGCCATTGTATTTTTCGAAAAGAATATTGCCATTTTTAGCGACAATCATGCCTCCGTAAAAAGCATTTTTTTTGAGAAATTGATTGTACCAATTGTTGCAGTTTATGGCTACTTGATTGACATATTCAGGGTTTAAATTTTGTGGAGTAGGTAATAATATGGGTTTACCAAGTGAGTCGTCTGACTCTGGTTCTTTATTAAAATTGCCACAGGAACTTAAGCTGATTAATGATAGCGTCATGAATAAAGCTGTTCGAATAGAGAAGGCTATCATCTGTATTGGAATTTTTAAAAAAATCATTCTTTAATTAATGCTTTTTGAAATAATATGGGCTATTGGCAGATATTTATTATTGATAGAATATCTTTGTGCAAAATAAGGAGTATTTATCATGGCAGAGAAAAAAAATACCAGTTATCCGAAAGAAAAAATAAATATATTATTTCTAGAAAATATCAGCGAAGCGGCTACTAAGCAATTCTCTCAAAACGGATACATTAATGTAAAAAGATTATCCGGTGCTTTAAGCGAAACGGAATTAATGAAGGAAATTAAAAATGTTCATATTCTGGGTATTCGCAGCAAAACAAATATTACTGCTAAAGTTTTAAAAGAAGCACAGAAATTGCAGGCAATTGGATGCTTTTGTATCGGGGTTAATCAAGTTGATTTGAAAGCGGCTACAGAAGCTGGTGTTGCTGTTTTTAATGCGCCATATAGTAATACAAGAAGTGTGGCGGAATTGGTCATTGGAGCTTCGATTATATTAGTAAGAAAAATTTTGGATAAAAATAAAGCCGCACATGAAGGCAAGTGGGTGAAGGATGCTAAAGGTAGTCATGAATTAAGAGGAAAAACATTAGGTATAATAGGTTATGGTAACATTGGTAGTCAGGTTAGTGTTCTTGCTGAAGCTATAGGAATGAAAGTTTTATTTTATGATGTAGAAACTAAATTACCTTTGGGAAATGCATCAGATTGCAAGAGCTTAAAAGAATTATTACAACAAAGTGATGTGGTTACATTACATGTTCCTGAATTGGATGCTACCAAAAATTTAATTAATAAGTCTAACCTGAAATTTTTCAAAAAAGGCGCTGTGCTAATTAATTATGCGAGGGGAGAAGTTATCGATATTAAAGCATTAAAATCCTCATTGGAATCAGGAGATTTGGGTGGTGCTGCTATTGATGTATTTCCATGGGAGCCTGAAAAAAATGGAGATGAATTTACAACGCCATTACAAGGCTTGTCGAATGTATTACTAACACCTCATATCGGTGGCAGTACGCAGGAAGCTCAAAATAATATCGGTATGGATGTGAGTGCTAAATTGTTCAATTATCTTGAAAAAGGTATCAGTATAGGCTCACACACGATTCCGGCTATGGCATTGCCACCACAAGAAGGTTCACATCGTATTCTGCATATTCATAGAAATGTACCCGGGGTGTTAAGTCAAATCAATGCAGCTTTAAGCAAAATCAATATCGTAGGACAATACCTGAAAACCAATGAGGATATCGGTTATGTGGTATTGGATATTGATAAAAGCATTAGTAAAAATGCAATGGAGTTGCTCAAGAAAGTGAAGCATACGATTAAGGTGAGGATACTATTTTAGTTTGGGGTTTGGAAGCTACGCTTGTTTGGCGTTTGTTGTTTATTGTTTATTTTTTGTTGTGGAGGAAGCCTATCTAGCTCTATCCAGCTTATCCAGTATGCAGTATCTAGTATCTAGTATCAAGAATCAAGTATCCAGCATCCAGTATCTAGCATCTAGTATTCCATTCCTCAAATAAAACCCATTCAACGAATACACTCTCAATTTCTTTACTAATTCTTTTGTTACGAGAGTATTTTCAAACGTAATGATTTTCTTTTCTCCTTTCTTAATATCGAAGTAATTGTCAGATAAATTTAGTGGGAGGTCATCTGTAAAAAAATAAACATATTTCGCATCGCAAGTGGATTGAATGGATATGCTATGTTCATTGATGATGTTGATGTTGAATTTAGGTTGATTGTTTCTTAAAGCTTGTTTATCGATGATTTCAATTTCATTCTTTGCTTTGTCATCGTAAGCATTTCTAACTGCATACCAAGCTGCTTTTTTGATACCTGAATAATCAACTAGACTCCAACTGGTAACGGGCCAGCAATCATTGAGTTGCCATAATAATGTACCCATATTCTTCGGGTATTGGTTCCTGTGAGTGGCAATCGTATTTTTTAAAATGAAAGCTTGCATGCATTGAGTGATGTAACAATAATCCTCCAAACTGATTTTGGAAAGTGTTGCAGAGTCTATGAAATAGCGGGTGAGATAGTGATTGAGCTTTTTAAAACCTTCTCCTGCTTTTTGATGTGCATTGATTTGATCGGAATACAAAAATCTGTTAGATGAATCTGTATATGACTTTACTGTTTGATAATCAGGCATCGATTGCATGCCATATTCGCTCACAAATCTTCCGGTTTTTGTTTTGAAAACTTCCCAGTCTTCGAGTCCCCACCATAAACCCCAGTAATGACTATCACCTTCGGTAAAACTTTCTTTATGTCCCCAGCCATTTTTTGGTGATGTTGAAATATAAGGGCGAGAGCCATCGAATTCTTTTACCCATGCGGCTAATGAATCTCTGAAAAGTGTTTGATATTCATTCCATATTTTAATAGAATCCTGATGGTGCACATTGTACTGCGTTTGCCATCCCCAGTTTTTCCAGCCTTCTTCAATTTCATTGTTACCACACCACAAAACAATACAGGGATGATGTCTCAATCTTTTGATTTGTTGAGCAACTTCTTCTTTTACATTTTTAAGGAAATTGTCATCTCCAGGGTACATCGCACAGGCAAACATGAAATCCTGCCAAACATAGATGCCCATTGAATCGCAGAGGTCATAGAAATCATCGGTTTCGTAAATGCCGCCACCCCAACCACGAAGCATATTCATATTGGCAGCTTTGGCATTTTTCAACATGCGTCTATAATCATCTCTGTTAAGTTTGCTCAGGAAAATATTGTCGGCTGGTATCCAATTGGCACCTTTCATGTAAATAGGCTTGCCATTTTTTTTGAAATAAAAAGAAGTTCCAATGGTGTCAGGTCGCTGAATCAATTTCATGTCTTTTATTCTTGAACGATTCTGCTGATCTCTTTCCATTTGAATTTTCTCATTGGTTGAAAGGGTGTTGTAGGCATCAATCCAGATGTTTTTGTATATGCCTGCACCAACAAAAACTGGCCCCCAATCCCAGCCAAACTGAAACTGTGCTTTTCGCGCATATACGCGACTGTTATCGGGTCTTGTCAATGGTAATTGTGATTGGGCGATGCTATCTGTGATTCTCTTTGCAGCATGAAAACAGATTTGTAATTTGTTTTGTCCGGGCTTGATGATGCTTTTTATATTCACAATCCATTGCCTAAACATATTGTTCGCATTCAGAATCAATGAGTCATTCAGGTATACATCTGCGTAAGTATCAAGACCATCAAAATTGATAGCAATGTTTTTCCTTCCTGTTAAGCTTGGTTTGAAATCAAAATAACATTGATATATCCAATCTGTAGTATCAATCCAATTGAGATTTTTTTCATTGGTTCCGAAATAGGGATTGGGAATGATGTTGTTTCTTAATAAATCGGCATGAACCGAACCCGGCACTGATGCTGGTAATAAGCGATTGTCATTAAAAGATTTGAATGTCCAGTTTTGATTCAAATTGATGATTGAATTCTGTGCTGAACTGTTGATGAAAATGCAGCTTAAAATTAGTAATGAAAATAATTTTATCATAATCCCGATAATAATGTTGCCATTTTGGAAACTTCCATTGAATCAAGAACAACAGTTTTTAATTGTTCTTTCATCGTAGGATTGTTGAAGCTCATTTTTGAATCTATTGTCGTTCTTGCTGAGCTGTGAAACTCAACTGCACCTGATTGTTTGGCGATGGAGATGATATTGT
>CALPIT020000119.1 GCA_943323705.2 Streptomyces griseus | reverse complement strand
TCAAAATAACGAAAAGACAACCCGGCAAGAAGAATTGATAGAAAACTAAACAAAGGTAATTTTATCATCCACCCATGATTTTTAAGCACTGTTGAATGATCCAGGATGTAAGTCATGAAAAAACTATTGCTCATATAATAATTCAAAGGCCAATGAAACAAATAAATCCCATAAGAAATGGTACCCAAGTAAACCATTTTTTTATTTGAGAAAAAACCATTGAATAATTTATCAGTAAATCCAAAGTAATAACATTTCAAAACTAGATATAAAGAGACCATGGGAATAAAAATAAATTTAAAAGGAGAATAGGACAACAGAAACAACAACAATATCAAAAACATCAGCCATTCCATTTTCCGATTTGTAAAAAAGGAAGTCATTTTTCTCTTTTCATTGAAAACAATCGCACCTATAGCACCAAAGCCAATCGCATAAGACTGAGGTATCAACCCTACCCATCTGTACTTAACCAAAAAGGGAATCCATTTAAAAAAAAACTGTCCGTAACAAAAAGCAACAAACAACAAAACAAAAATGAGAAGTAAATTTCTGTAACGCTTCAAAGGCAAGATTACCAAAGGCCAAAACAGGTAAAATTGTTCTTCAACACAAAGCGACCAGAAATGAGTAATCGCATGAGTGGGTATGTTAAAGTAAACAATTGCGTAATTGTAAGTAAAGCTGACACAATACAACAGATAGGTTTTTACATAAGTATTTCCTAACAACAATAAAATAAAAATCAACAAATAATAAAGCGGCAAAATCCTCAGCAATCTTCTGCCTAAGAAATTTTTGTAGCCTTGGATAAAGCTACCTTCGGTTCGCAGCAAAATCTTAGTAATTAAAAACCCACTGATTACAAAAAATAAATCAACACCGAAATAACCGGCAGAAAAATGACTTCCTAAAGAATACGCTAGATGTTCGATAAGCACCATAAAAGCGGCTACAAACCTAAGTGAATCCAATTGCTTGCTATGATGCATGATAAGAATCTTTATTTTCGGCTACCCGTAAGCGTTATTTAAAAAACAGTGCTTTTAATTCATCCGCATCTTCAGGTTTTAGTTTTCCACCTAATATCAATCTTACCTGTCTTCTTCTCAATGCGCCATCAAACAATTTGATTTCTGATTCTGTTTCCGGAACCATCGAATTAATGGGCCTCGGTTTGCCATTGGGGTCAAGCGCTACAAAAGTAAAATACGCTTCGTTGCTTTTATATTTGTATTGATGAAGAACATCTTCACCCCAAACTTGCAAATGCACTTCCATACTGCTATTAAATGCTCTTGTCATTTTTGCTTCAATGTGTACTACATTTCCTAGTTTGATTGGATTGTGAAAAGAAATATTATCTACCGAAGCTGTTACTACAGGTGCTCCGCAATGTTTCATCGCAGACAATGCCGCTGCAATATCCATCCAGTACATTAACCTGCCTCCCATTAAATTTCCAAAAGTATTGGTATCATTGGGAAGAACCAGCTCAGTCATAATGACCACCGATTCTGATGCTTTTTTTTCCATTGTATTATTTTTATTTAAGATTGAGCCTGATTTTTTTCAGGCGCGATTTGTTCGATGGCTTCCATCACTTGTTTCAATATGTCTTCATTTGAAGCTTCGTAATTTATGATCAAAGGATCTTTAAAAGTAACCTCAAGTTTTGAATTCCATTTTTTTATTTTCAATCCTGTTTTGTCAAAAGTTTCAGAAAAGCCATTAATGACCACCGGAACAACTATCGGTTTGAAATTTTTAATGATAAAAGCGGTGCCTTTTCTACCTGGTGCAAATGGCGTTGTTGTTCCTTGCGGAAAATTAATGACCCAATTGGATTCCAAAGCTCTTGCGATTTCTCTGGTGTCACCCAGTTCAAGCCCTTTTCTTACTTCACCAGCATTGGCGTTCCAGGCACGTTTTACGGTGATGGCTCCGGCAAGGGTGAATACTCTTGAAATAAAACTACTGCTCATTGTAGCTGCAGCAGCAACATATTTTATAGTAGTAAAAGGTTTCAATAAATAATAAGGAACTCCTAATCTTTTTTTCTTCCCCCAAGATGCAGCACAAAAAATATGAATCATGGTTATGACATCCGCAAAATAAGTCTGGTGATTACTCACAAACATCACATTAGCGGTAGGCAATTGCTTCAACTTATCCATTCCATTGATTTTGAGCCTACTGATAATATTTATTACAGGATAACTAAATAAGCCAATTATGAAATAAAGTAATCCTTTTACAAAGCCAGATTCAATGGCTTTCCTATGATTTGATTTTTTTTCCGACATAGCGGCTTTTTGCATTTCGATGCACAATTTAACCCCAAAAAAAGAAAAAAAATGATGAAAATCAGTGACATCTAGCAAATTAAGTCGAATTAAAAAAAATAGTTTGTCGTCACTTATATATATTGTAAATTACGCCCGATTATTTTACAACTATTTATAGTTTGTGAGATAGTTATTATTTGTAAATCTAAATTTTTATTATGCAATCCAAAACTACACTAAAAAAAATCAAAGGATTTTTCTATCAAACCATGATGATCCTTGGATTATTCTGTTTTTTGAGTAGTGCTTTACAAGCCCAACAGTATGTAAATGGCAACTTGTCTACAGGCGCTACAGCAAGCAATGGTACTGCCGCTCCTGCCGGTTTTACCTGGAGCGAAGTTCAAGCTGGTAATGTAAACGCCGGTTTCGGTGCACAAATCGCCAACAACACTTCACTTGCCGATGACTTTACCGTTAGCGGTGGCACATGGACAGTAAGCAAATTCACATTTTTCGCTTACTCTTCTTTTTACACAGGCGCTACATCTCCATTTGAAGATTTGAGATTACAAATTTTTGATACAGACCCTTCTTTAGGTGCTGCTGTTCCAATTTTTGGTAATTTAACTACCAATGTATTTACAGCATCTAGCTCTGCTAACATGTACAGAGTTTTCAATGCTACAGCTGGTACTGACAGATTAATCTGGAAAATCGAAGCTAACGTAAACGTAGTGTTACCTCCTGGTACTTATTGGGTAGAATGGCAAACTGGTGTTAATGCTGCACTAACGAGCAATTTCACCCCTCCAAGTACAGTTGTTGGTGCAACAACACAACCAGGCTACAATGCAAAACAACATGATTTAACTGCTAACACTTGGACAGCGTTAGTTGATGGAACAACAATTCCTAATAATTTCCAAGATTTTCATTTCTTAGTTGATTATTCAACTTCAGGTTGTACAGGTACTCCAGACGCAGGAACTACTTCTGCTTCTGTTACCAATGCTTGCCCTGGAACACCATTTAATCTTGGCATCACTGCTACGGTTTCTGGTTCTGGCATCACTTACCAATGGCAATCTTCACCTGATAACGTTACATACTCAGATATCGCAGGTGCTACTAATAACAGTTTAACTACAAGTTTAACTGCAAGTACATGGTATCGTTTAGCTGTTACTTGTGCTAACTCAGGTAGCATTGGTTACTCAGTTCCTATTCAAATTACACAAACTCCTGCTTCAGGATGTTATTGTACTTCATCTGCAACAAGTACTGCCGATGAAGAAATCTTTAGAGTAAAAATCGGAACATTGGATAATTCATCTACTTGTTCTTCTTTAGCTCCAGGCTTTGGATCTGTTCAAAACAAATATTCTAACTATACTTCAGGTACAGGTGCCCCTGCTCCTGGTGTTATTATCGCTGGGGGTACTAACCCAATCTCAATTCAAATTGGAACTTGTGGTGGTAACTTTACCAACAGCGTTGCTGTTTGGATTGATTACAACCGTAATGGTTCTCTTGAAGCTTCTGAGAAAGTTTATGTTTCTCCAGCTGGAACTCAAGGCCCACACGTTGAAAATGGAAACGCTTTCATTCCTGCTAACGCAGTGTTAGGTACTACTCTAATGAGAGTAGTTAGTGTGGAAACCGGTACTCCTGGCAACATCAATGCTTGCGGAACTTACACATGGGGCGAAACTGAAGATTACTTAGTAGATCTTCGTGCATGCGTACCAGTAACATTGGCTACTTCTCCAATTAGTCAAGCTACTAGTTGTGGAGGAACAGTTACATTTACAGCTTCTGCAAACGGAGATAATCCTTCATTTTTCTGGGAACAAAGAACTGGTCCTAATGCAACTTGGACTTTAGTTTCTAATGGTGGTATGTTTGCTGGTGCTACTACAAACGCACTTACCATTACTGGAGCAACTAGCAGCATGAACGGATATCAATATCGTGCAGTTTTCTCTGGTTCTTGTACAGCTGTAGATTTCACTGGTAATGCTACATTAACAGTTAACCCATTAACAGCTACTGTTAACCCGGCTTCTGCAAACATTTGTAACGGAGGTTCACAAGCTTTACAAATCACCAACTCAGCATCTGCAAGCGAAATTGCAACAGTTACATCTGGCCCGGTAAATCTTACCATTACTGATGCTGATCCAGCTGGTGTTGAATCACCTGCTATCACTTCATCTAATATCCCTGCTAATGCAGTAGTATCTGACATCAGCGTTAAATTCAACATCAACCATACTTGGGTAGGTGACATTGATATTAACCTTGTGGCGCCAAACGGTGAAGTGCTTAACCTTGTAGGTTCTTTGAACAATGGTGGTGGTGGTAACGCTACAGATAATTTCACAAATACAGTGATCAGTTCAACTTCAACAACTACTATAAGCGGCGCTGCTGCTCCTCGTACAGGTACATTCGCTGCTGAAAAGCGTCCGGGTTTTGGTCCAACTGCTTATGTTCAATCTGTTACTGATTGGCCAGGATTGTTGACCAATTTAAATGGCGATTGGAAATTAGCTATCGTGGATAATGCAAACGGCGACGAAGGTACTTTAGTAGATTGGCAGATTAGTATTACGTATACATCTCCAATTTTGGCTTCAGGAACTTGGTCTCCTACAACAGCCTTGTTTACTGATGCAGCTTTGACTACCGCTTATACCGGTGGTGCTGTGAATACAGTTTATGCTGCACCAACAACTTCAACTAATTATACTGTAGTTGTAAATACTGGAAATTGCAGTTCAAGTCCTCTTGTTATTCCTGTAATTGTTTCAAATCCAATCAATGCTGCTGATGTAACAAACCCATCAAATGTATCTGTTTGTGAAAATGGAAATGTAACCTTCACATCTGGTTCTACTTCTGGTAATCCAATAGTATACCAGTGGGAAGAAAGCACAGATGGAGGAAACTCTTGGTTTGCTGTTTCAAATGGTGGTGCATTTAGTGGCGCTACTACAAATACACTTACCATTACAGGTGCTACAGTTTCATTAAACCAACGTAAATATCGTTTGGCCATGTCTGTTTCTGCTTGTAACAGCAACGTAAATTCTGACGCAGCTACACTTACTGTAAATGCAAATCCTTCAGTATCATTATCTGCTGCTCCATTCACAAGCTTATATCCAGGATTACTTACTACATTAACGGCAACCGCAAATCCGGCTTCTGCAAGTAATGTATTCGTTTGGACTTACAATGGATCACCAATCAATGGTCAAACTAGCGGTACACGTATAGTTGACATTGATGGAATGGGAGATTATACAGCTACAGTAACTGACGCTAACGGTTGTAGCTCTTCAGTTTCTAATGTAGTAACTGTAATCGACTCATTGAACACTTCATTGTTTATCTATCCAAATCCAAACAGAGGTGCATTCCAAGTTAGATACAATAACAAATTGAGTGGTGTTGCTAATCCTCGTTTTGTAAATATCTATGACAGCAAAGGTTCGAGAGTTTACAGAAAAGCATTTACTCCTGCAAATCCTTTCGGAAGAATGGATATTGATTTAAGAAATGCTGCTAAAGGCGTTTACTACATCGACTTAACAGATGCAGCTGGCGTTAGATTACAATCAGAAAGAGTAGTGTTGAACTAATAAATACACTCATTCATAATAGTTTTAAAGAGGCCGTCAGAAATGATGGCCTCTTTTTTTAGCCCCCTCAATCCCCCAAAGGCGGACTTTGATTGCATTTTGTTGGGGTAACCACGAATTGACGAATTGTTTATTGTTTGGCGTTTGGTGTTTGGCGTTGGCTCAACCGATATTCAATTTTATTTTGATAAATGCCACTTCCTTATTCTTTATTCTTACTTTCTTATTATTTATTTTCTTCGCCGCTAAGACACGAAGGCACAAAGATTCACAAAGGCGATATTTAAAATTCAATAGATAATTTTCATTGCTCCCTCACTCGGGAGAGAAGTTGGGGATGAGGTTTTTTCTTCATGAGAAAAAGATTTTTCATTTCCGAAAAAAACACTTTTACATTTTACATTCAATATTTTACATTTTACATTTTCCTATTCCTACTCTCACGCACTAAAAAAGCTACCCCTTCACTCGTTTTTCCCACATAAAAACAATACCTTTGCCTCCCCGTTTAAAAAACCACGGGTAATTTTATGTTCACAAATTTTTTCAAACAATTAAACGCAGAAGAACAGGAGCCTATCGCTTCTCATGAAGCTGAAGCTACTGCGACAACAAACGAACCTGCTGCTGCAGAAACAGTTGCTGAGCCTATTAAGGTGGAAGCGAAAATCGAAACTGCTCATGATGATTTCGACTGGAGCCGCGACAAAAGAAACGTAGCTGCTTATTCAAAAGACGAAAGATCAAAGTATGACGCCGTTTACGACGCTACTTTCAAACAAATCACTGATGGCGAAATGATCCAGGCAACTGTTGAATCATTAACCAAAACTGACGCCGTGGTAAACATCGGCTTCAAAAGTGATGGTTTGATTTCTTTAAATGAATTCAGAGATATCCCTGGTGGTGTTAAAGTGGGTGATATCATTGAAGTAATGGTTGTAGAAAAAGAAGACAGAGATGGTAATTTAAATCTTAGTCGTAAATCTGCAAGAATTACTAGAGCCTGGGAAAGAATCGTTGAGGTTAACAAAACCGGCGAAATCGTTACAGGTTTGGTTACCAGCAAAACTAAAGGTGGTCTTATCGTTGATGTATTCGGTATGGAAACATTCTTACCGGGTTCTCAAATTGACGTTAAACCAGTTACTGATTACGATCAATTCGTTGGTAAAACAATGGAATTCAAAGTGGTTAAAATCAACGAAACCATTAAAAATGCGGTTGTATCTCACAAAGCACTTATTGAAAGCGATATCGAAGCTCAAAGAGCTGAAATTATCGGCAAACTTGAAAAAGGTCAGGTATTGGAAGGAACTATCAAAAACATCACTGATTTCGGAGCATTCCTTGATTTGGGTGGATTGGATGGTTTGTTGTATATCACTGATATTTCATGGGGTCGTATCAACCACCCTTCTGAGGTTCTTAAATTGGACCAGAAGTTGAATGTGGTTGTTCTTGATTTTGATGATGATAAGAGAAGAATCAGCTTAGGCTTAAAACAATTGACTCCTCATCCTTGGGATACTTTAGCAGAAAATCTTAAAGAAGGTGAAATCGTTAAAGGTAAAGTTGTAAATATCGAAGATTACGGTGCATTCCTTGAAATCACTCCTGGTGTTGAAGGTTTGGTTCACGTAAGTGAAATTACTTGGGCTAATACACCAATCAACGCTAAAGAGTTCTTCAAATTAGGTGACGAACACGAAGCTAAAGTGGTTACGCTAGATAAAGAAACACGCAAAATGAGTCTTTCTATCAAACAAATGACAGAAGATCCATGGAGCACAATCGAAAACAGATTCC
>CALPIT020000118.1 GCA_943323705.2 Streptomyces griseus | reverse complement strand
CTGTATAGATTTCTATTTATGTAAACAAGTTTCATGTCATCAGTCTTGCATTGCTTAAGCGTATGCGATAGGTTATCGACTTCTTCACCTCTTACCAATCCAATGCATTTCAAGCTTTTTTCTTTGCAAAAACGTGCAGTTGCTGCCAAGTGATTCGAATAGGCCCCACCACAAGTCACAATCGTCTGTTTATTTGAAGCAATAGCCTCTTCAATAAAATAATGGAGTTTGAAAATTTTATTCCCTGAAATTACAGGATCAATGAGATCAAGTCTTGCAATTGAGAGTTCAAGATGTTTATCACTGAGCATTGGTGCAACAACCGGTTGTAATCTAATATCTAAATCAATGGCATTCATATTATTGATATAAAGAACAATTTACTACTTTCGCAATTAGTTAATTATAATTGCAATTTAATAGTATAAAAATGAAACCAACCTTATTAATTTTAGCCGCAGGAATGGCCAGTCGCTATGGTAGTATGAAACAAACTGAGGGCTTCGGTCCTTCAGGTGAAACCATTATGGATTATTCAATCTACGATGCGATTAAAGCTGGTTTCGGAAAAGTAGTATTCATCATCAGAAAGGATTTCGCCGATTCATTTAAAGCCAATTTCGGCAATAAACTCGAAGGCAAAATTGAAGTGGATTATGTATATCAGGAAATGGACGCTTATGTTGGAGCTGAATTTCAAAACCCCGAAAGAACAAAACCATGGGGAACAGGTCATGCAATATTATGTGCCGCTGATGCTGTGAAAGAGCCTTTCGCAGTTATCAACGCAGACGATTATTATGGTACCGATGCATTTGCAAAAGCAGCTCAGTTTTTAAATACAGAATGCAATCAAAATACATATGCCATTATTGGATATCAACTAGACATGACATTAAGCGAACATGGAACAGTAAGTCGTGGTGTATGTAAGGTTGATGCACAGCAGCATTTGGTGTCTATTAAAGAATGTACTAAAATATACAAGAACGAAGAAGGGAAAGTGGTTTTTGAAGAAAATGAGCAACTATCAGAAGTGCCTGCAAATTCAAGTGTTTCAATGAATTTCTGGTGTTTTCATCCTTCTATTTTTAAAGAAGCTAAAATATTGTTTGAAGATTTTTTGCCTAAAAACACATCAAATATCAAAGCGGAATTTTTTATTCCAATTATTGCAGACAATTTCATTGCCAATCCTGCTAATCAGATTAAAGTAATTCCTACTACTTCTCAATGGTTTGGTGTTACTTACAAAGAAGATGCACCTTCTGTTAAAGCAAGTGTGGAAAAGTTAGTTGCAGAAAAAGTGTATCCAGGGAATTTGTGGAGTTGAGGAATGTAAAATATTGAATGTAAAATGTAGAATGTAAAAGTGGTATTAAGGATATAAAAAATCTTTTTCTCATGAATATATATTCGTGAATTCGTGGCTAACAAAATGTAAAATATTGAATGTAAAATATTAAATGTAAAAGTGGTTTTTCGGATTTCAAAAAATCATTTTCTCATGAAAGAAAAATTCGTGAATTCGTGGTTATAAAAAATAAAAATTCAAAAATAAAAATTCAAAAATAAAAATTCAAAAATAGCCTTCGTGTTTCTTTGAGTCTTCGTGACCTCTTGGTGAAAGAAAAATTCGTGAATTCGTAGCTAACCTATCAAAGTTCCCCCTTGGGGGATTGAGGGGGCCTTAATTTCCCTTAATCATAAACACATAATCCTGAACCTTCCTAATCTGAGTAATTCTGTCTGTTTTCCTTAATATAGGTTTGGCGGTGATTTTGATATCGCTGTTTTCTTTTACTTTTCTCATTTCATTGATAGCGCTATAAATGTTTGCAGATTTTATCGCATAAACCACACCCTCTGCATCTGCTTCTTTACTTGAGATCACACCAACTATTTCTCCATTTTTATTGAAAACTGGTGATCCGCTATTTCCTTCATTGGCTAATGTACTCAACTGACAGAAAATAGTATCCATCTGATAGCCGTTTTGAGCACTGATATAACCTTCGCCATAAACGATTTCCTGTTTAGGATAACCCAGCATGAAAACCTGTTCGCCTAAGTCTGCATTGTTTCTTCTAATGCTAAATGGAAGGGCAGGGATTTTTTTGAAATCTTTATCCGTGATTTTTATAATGGCGAGGTCATTTTCCGGATTTACATATACTGATTCAGCCAGGAATTGTTCTCCTTTATTGTTTTCTACGATTAATTGATGTGTAGCCTCGTTGAGAACGTGGGCATTTGTAACGATGTAATTATTGTCAACATCAATCATGAAACCAGTTGCCCTGAAATTGCTTACTACACGTGGTTTTTCGGGAACGGCCTGATTTTCGCTAGCATCTTTTAATTTACCAATCTGTTTTTCAAGCTTTTTGTATTTTACATCTTGTTCCTTAAGTTTCTCAACTAAAGGTTTGATATTATTTTGTTTGTTTCCGCTAAATGCAGCAATTAGAGTGGCGCAGGTGATGGAGACGATAACTGCAATTGAAGCAGCAACTGCAATTGTTCTTTTATAGCGATTCCAAAGAAAAATGACTTTTGCTGAACCTTTTAGAGGATCTCTTGAAATGATACCTTCTTCCGAAAGTTTATTTTCAGTCTCAATTAAGATATGTTTCAAGCTTTTTTGGGTGCCAAATTTGTTCAATTCCTGGATGAAATAAATCATTTCTACCACTTGTTGGTCGAATTCGGCATTGTTTTTTCTCATTTCTTCAAAATAAAACAACTCTTGAGCAGTCATTTCTTTGTTGAGAAATCTTTCCACAGCGTCAAATAATAAAGTATCTTCCATATCACTTCAGGTTTTTATATTCTGCAAAAAATATTTTTTTCAGCCGCACCAGACATTTGTATTTCTGGGTTTTTGCATTGTCGGCATTTGTATAATTAAATTCGGCGGCTATTTGATGCATCGGTTTTTTTTGGATGTAATATGCTTCCAATAAACTCTTGCATGGGTCACCAATTTTTGCCAGTGCAGTTTCCATGATTTCAAAACTGACTTGCTTTTGTTTATGTTGATCTAAATCTTCGTCAACTTGTACAACTTGCTCAAAATCATCTGTATGAGAAAAAGTTTGTTGTTGTTTATTGAGTTTTTTAAGCCAAATTCTTCGGGATACTGAATATAAATATGTTTTAATCTGACAGGTTAAAACAAAATCAGGGTCAATGGATTTTTCAAATAAAACAATCATTGCTTCCTGAAAAATATCAGCGGCATCATCAGTGGTACCTCTGTTATTAAGCACCATAGTTTGAATCATCTGAAAATTATCGCGGTAAATAATTTCGATAGAAGCCTTCTCCTGAGCTGCTAATCCTTCCAGTAAATTTTTATCCTGACCGTTATTGTTCACAGCGTATCCTTTATACTTTTTTTAAAAATTGGTAACCCTTTGAAAAAAAAATAAAAAAATCGGGTTACCTTTGGTGAATTGTGGTATTAAACCGCAAATTATAATTTTAAACCAAAAAAAAACAACAATGAAAAAGTTTTTAGCAATTGCAATGATCGCTGCAACATTAACTTCTTGCGGTGGTGGTGAAACTAAAGAAGAAGCAACAACTGATACTACTACCGTAGCTCCAGTTGAAACTCCAGCTCCTGCTACTATGGACACTGCTGCAAAAGTAGATACAGCTGCTGCTGCTCCTACTGCTGATACAACCAAGCACAACTAAGCACTAATTTTGCTGGTTATCAGAAAGTTATCTTTGCCGATTATTTTTATAAATAAATTACTGGCAAGTTATAAAAGCCACTCCTTTTCGGGGTGGTTTTTTATTTTTCTTGATTGGCGCTCACATTTAAAACTTGATATTCATTATTTTAGTGCCCTATAAATATAACAATTTATGTCTCAAAACAATTTTACCCTTTTTAGTAACGATTTAGGCGGGCAAGCCACTATTACAGAAGAATTTGATGGTTTTGGCTGTACTGGAAAAAATAAATCTCCCCATCTTAAATGGTCTGGTGCGCCTTCAATCACAAAAAGCTTTGCGCTAACCTTATTCGACCCAGATGCACCTACCGGAAGCGGTTGGTGGCATTGGTTGGTTTTTGATATTCCTGCTTCAGTGAATGAGATTCTTTCAGGAGCCGGCGATGTCAATGCTGGATTGATGCCCGTTTCTGTAATACAAAGCCTTACTGATTATAGCAATCACGGTTATGGAGGTCCTTGTCCACCTCAAGGTCATGGTATTCACCAATATATTTTTACATTATTTGCTTTGGATGTGGAAACGATCGGACTTGATAAAAATGCAAATGCAGCTTCAGTTGGATTTAATATCAATATGCATACTATTGCTAAGGCTTCTTTGGTGATGTATTATAAGAGATAATTTGGTAATTGGTTAGTTTGGTGTTTGGATAATTTTAATTTACAAATATGCGATATTTTTCAGGTGCTTTGTTTTACATGATTGTTTTAGTTTTTGCTTCTTGTTGTGGCTCTAAATGTAAAAAGCCTAATCATAAAGAATCGTTGCCAGCTGTCACAATAGTAGGCGCGGATAAGGATGAGCATGGTTGCATTGCTTCTGCAGGTTACCAATGGAGTGAATTGAGAAAAGACTGTATTCGTCCGTTTGAATTACCGATGAGTATATTAAGTCCGGATAAAACCACTCAAACCGGCGTTCTATTTTCTGCAGACAGCAGCCAAGTAGAAATCTTTTCCGTTCAAGGTCATTTTATTCTTGAAAGGACGGCTTTAGGTCATTATGAAAAAAGGCTAAAACAGCAATCTGCTCATTTAGATCGCTCACAAATTGGAAATTGGAATTGGGTTTTTGAAAATTGACATTAATTTTATTGGATCAAACAATCATCAATCCACAACCCCTGATATCACTATTCTCAATTCTTCCTGAGATTTCAAAACTTCCATCTGCATAAACAATTCCTGCATCTTCTGTGGCAATAAAGCAACAACTATTGATATTGGCAAAGTCTATAACATTGATTCCTCCAAAAAGAGATGGAGATGAATCAAAATCATTCACAGTTTCTAAAGGATTATCCAATTCACGAACCATAATTTTCAACCACGGCGGAGAATTAAAAATACCATTGCCTTTGGAGTAAGCCTGCGACAATAATTCCGTCATTCCATATTCTGAATGAATTTCATTGAAACCAAAATGATGTTTCAATTGTTTGTGAAGTTCCTGCTTGCTGAGTTCTTCTCGTCTCCCTTTCATACCACCCGTTTCCATTACTATCGTATGATTCAACTGCATTGGAAATTTTTCAGAAAAATCCAATAATGCATAACTAACACCAATAAGCAGTGTTTTTTGTTGATTGGCTTCGTTTAATTCAAGGATATTTTTTAGAGCTTCGAAATCGTATAAATAAAATCCGCTGTTGTCATGATCGCTAAGTGAAATCAATTTGTCCACCATATACACCAATGAAGAACCCTTTCTTTCAAGGTAGGAGGGCAATAAGCCAATAATACAGTATTCGCTGATGTTGCCATAAAATTCAGTAAAAGATTGTAAAAAGCTTGATTCATAAATACTCAAATCTTTTACAAAATGTTTGCTCGATATAGAACCGGTAGTTCCACTGCTTTCAAAAACAGCTGCTTCTTCAAATGTCCCAGTTTTTATAGTTCTGTTTTTAAAAAATTGAATGGGCAAAAATGGAATTTCTGAACTTGATGTAATGTAGTTTGTGTCGATTTTAAGTGCATTGCAGTATTCTTTGTAGGTGCTGTTGAATTCGTATTGAAATTGAAACAATTCAATAGCAACTGCTTCGAAATCATCATTCGTGATGTTTAAAATCCTGTTTTTGAGTTCCTGATATTTTTTTTCGTATTCCATTCTAATTACAAAAATCGCTTTTTTATTTTAAGATTGTAATATCAATGTGGTTATGTAAATTTGGTAACAAAATAAAAAGATGCGTACAATACTTTTTTTCTTACTTATTTCTTTTTTTCTGATTTCTTGCAGTAAGGACAAATTTACCTCCGAACCTATAATTAGATACTTATCGATAACTCCAAATTCATGGTCAAGTGATAATACCAGCATCAACGGACCATTACTTAAATTTCAGCTTACCGATTTGGAAGGTGATTTTGGCTTTCAGGATACATCGGTTTCTTTTGTGTATGTAAGAAATGTGGCAGATTCATTAAGTCCTTTTGATTCCATTCCATTTCCGCCGATTGATATTGCAGACAAAAAAAATATGAATGTAGAGGTGAGTGTAGATTTGGGAAATATACTGCCTCCACCAAACCCAACACGACCTTATACCGATACATTGTTTTTTGAAGTATATGTCAGGGATTTTGCCAATCACAAAAGCAATGTGTTTGTTTCGGGAAATCCGCTTTATTTTATTACACCATAATGCGCATTCTTAATTTTATTTTATCTCATTCCATTTTTATCGCCTTTTGTGCAGGCGCATTGGTTTATCAATCTTATTTATTACTTGACTTGCCATTCAGACCAGAAGTGTTTGGTTTGGTTTTTTTTGCCACACTCGCTGCTTATAATACCTATTGGATGTTGTGTAAATTAAGCAATGACAATAAAGAAAAGCGTCCCTTGACATTCAGTGCTTATTCTGGTTATTTTATTTTGTTTGTGGCAAGTACAATTGCGGTTCTTGATTATTTATGGCAAATGCCTTCTTTTTTTCCGATTGTAACCATTGCTTCAATTCTCACATTTTTATATTTATTGCCGGTTATATCTTCAGTTAAGTTCAGATTGGGAAAAAATACAGGTTTTATTAAAACCCTTTTACTCGCGTTCACCTGGAGTTTTTTTACAGTATTGATTCCTGCTTATGGCGAAATCGTTGCTCATCTGAATGAAGTCATTAGCTTGTTCTTTATGCGATTTTTTTTCATGTTGATGCTATGTGTGATTTTCGATTCAAGAGACGTGAGCATAGATAAATTGAGAAATTTGCCAAGTATTGCAACTGATTTTAGCAAAAAAACATTGACAATAATAATGTTGTTTGTACTTGTTGGATATGTATTGTCTTTATTCGGGTTGCATCAATTTGTTGGGAATTCAATATATATGTTTCTTTTACTTTTAGTGGGTTCACTGACATTCATCATTTATTTATTGGCTTTAAAAAACAGAGGTTATTATTTCTATTATTTTCTAGTCGATGGCTTGATGATATTATCGGCTTTATCTCTTTATATGGCAACTATTTAGTTAATTTGTTTATTAAATAAAAAAACATGGCAAAGTCAAAATCTAAAAAATCAATTGTGAGCGATGCTTCTTACGCATTTCTCAGAGAATATATCAATAATGCTTCTCCAACAGGATTTGAAAGCAGCGGGCAAGTGCTGTGGATGAATTATTTAAAACCGCATGTGGATGAAATGTTTACGGATCCATACGGAACGGCTGTTGGTGTCGTAAATCCAAAAGCACCATTTAAAGTAGTCATTGAAGCTCACGCTGATGAAATCAGTTGGTTTGTCAATTATATTTCTGCAGAAGGGTTGATTTATTTAAAAAGAAATGGTGGTGTGGATCATCAAATTGCGCCTTCCATGCGTGTGTTGATACATGGCAAAAAAGGTCCGGTTAAAGCCGTATTCGGATGGCCAGCCATTCATACGCGTTTAAGCAACAACGATAGTAAAGAGCCGCAACCAAAAGTTGACAATCTTTTCCTTGATTGTGGCGCTCGAAATAAAAAAGAAGTCGAGGCATTAGGTATTCATATCGGAGCAGTAGCCACTTATGAAGAAGGTTACGATGAATTGGCTCACGGCTATTTAATTGGTCGTGCTTTTGATAATAGAATAG
>CALPIT020000117.1 GCA_943323705.2 Streptomyces griseus | reverse complement strand
TTATTTTTCTATAAATGATGACATTAAAAAAAAGGCTGAAACGATAAGACAACAGCAAAGCATAAACGAAAATGGATGGGTTTGGATCTTTGTGGGAAGAATTGTCAAAGACAAAGGCATAGCTGAGCTTATTGATGCTTTTTTGGAAATTCAACAACAATTTCCTGAAGACAGATTGTTGTTGTTGGGAGATCAGGAGCCGCAACTAGATCCATTGGATGAAAAGTATGTAAAGCTTTTACAATCTCATCCTGCCATAATTAGTTGTGGATTTCAAAAAGATATAAGACCTTATCTGGCCGGATCAAAAGTATTGGTATTTCCAAGTTATAGAGAAGGATTTCCTAACGTACCTATGCAAGCTGGTGCGATGGGTTGCGCTTTGATACTGTCAGATATTAATGGTTGTAATGAAATTGTAAATCATGGAAATGATGGTTGGCTGGTTCCGGTAAAAAACACATCCGCTCTAACAACTGCCATGTTACAAGCAAGAAACAATCCCGCACAAACAAAACTATTTGCCGAAGCGATAAAAATAAAAATAGAATCCTGTTATGCTCAATCCTTTATATGGAATTGCATTTTACATGAATACCAACATTTATTGAAAACAACCCAAACCTGAAAAAACATGTACGTGAATTTTATAAAGCGATGTATTGACATTTCTATTTCATTGATTGCTATAATTGTGTTAGCTCCTGTTTTTATTCTGGTATTGTTAACAATGTTTTTTTCTGGTCATAGAAGTCTGTTTTTTGTACAAACTAGAGTGGGTAAGAATGAAAAACTTTTCAAATTATTGAAATTAAAAAGCATGACAGATGAGAAAGACGAAATGGGTAATTTACTGCCCGATGAAATACGACTCACAAAAGCGGGAAAAATGATTCGCAAAACTTCTTTAGATGAATTACCTCAACTTTTAAATGTTATAAAAGGAGATATGAGTATAATTGGACCAAGACCGTTGTTGGTGGAATATCTTCAGTATTATTCGACAGAACAAAAAAAACGTCATTTGGTGAAGCCGGGAATTACAGGTTGGGCACAGGTGAATGGGAGAAATGCGATCAGCTGGGAAAAGAAATTTGAACTCGATGTTTGGTACGTATACAATGTTTCTTTCATGCTTGATATAAGAATCATTATATTAACATTTTTAAAAATAATTAGATCCGAAGGAATTAGTCAGGATGGTCAGGCTACTATGGAACCATTTAGAGGATAAATCAAGACTAATGAGTATAAATTATTTTCAAAGAATTGAATTTCAATTTTTTTAAAATAAAATAAATATTTATTGGTTTAAGTTAGGTCCATTTTTATTTTTTCAACAATAACCTACTTTTATTGAGATTTAATGTTTTTTTTCAAGAAATCACATTGATAATAATTTAGTAATTCAGTTTTTGTTAAATTATGCAAAAAAAAGCTTAATTTAGCGAATATTTTTTTTCTGTCCTCCCGAAATCAACAATATAAATAGTCTTTTTTAATTTTTTTTTGTGAGTAGAATTTGGTTGTCATCACCACATTTAGGTGGAAAAGAGCAGGAATATGTGAATGAAGCATTTGATACTAATTGGGTGGCACCTCTTGGTCCAAATGTTGATGCATTTGAAAAACAACTTACTGAACATCTTTCTGTAAATGGAGTTGTTTCTTTGAACTCAGGCTCCGGTGCATTGCATCTTGCACTTGTAGCTTTAGGTATTAAAAGAGATGATATAGTTCTTTGTCAGAGTTTTACTTTTGCGGCTTCAGCATTTCCGATAACGTATTGCGGAGCCATTCCAGTTTTTGTAGATAGCGAGTCAGATACCTGGAATATGGATCCTCAATTATTGGAACAAGCGATAACAGAACATATTGAATTGGGAAAAAAACCGGCAGCAATAATAGTAGTTCATTTGTATGGAATGCCAGCAAAAATGGATGAAATTATTCCCATTGCAAAAAAATATGGTATTCCTGTTATAGAAGATGCGGCAGAGGCTTTGGGTAGCACTTTTAAAAATAAACCGTGTGGTAGTTTTGGAGAAGCGGGTATCCTAAGTTTCAATGGAAATAAAATAATTACAACTAGTGGTGGAGGCGCATTTGCCAGCAATGATGCTGAGATGGTGAAAAAAGTAAGGCATATTTCGGCACAAGCAAAAGAGCCGGCACCTTATTATTTACATAAAGAAATTGGGTTCAATTACAGAATGAGTAATATTTGTGCAGGAATAGGAAGAGGTCAGATGGAAGTATTACCGGAACGAATCAACAGAAGAAGAGAGATTTTTGAAATATATAAAAACGAATTGGGTGCGATAGAAGGCATTGAATTTTTATCAGAGCCCGAAGGTTATTATTCGAACCGATGGTTGACTACAATTTTGTTTAGTGAACAACATTTTACAACCGGAAAAAACGAAGCATTAAGATTGCATTTGGAAAAACACAACATTGAAAGCCGGCCGCTTTGGAAACCATTACATCAGCAGCCTGTATTCGGAGCAAACAAAGCCTATAACAACGGAGTATCAGACATGCTCTTTGCTAATGGTCTCTGTCTTCCAAGCGGATCCAATTTGTCAAATGATGTATTGGCTAACGTAATTGCAGAAATTAAAAGTTTTTTAAAATGAAATTGCTAAACAAAAAATCAATCAGGCCTTCCCAGTTTGTATTACTGGGAGATCAGCTATTGATTACATTTGGGTTGTTATCAGCACTGTTTGCTAATTACAGATTACTTTCTATTACAGTTTTTCCAATACACACCATTTTATATCGTGTAGCCTTGCATGTGGGTTTGGCATGTTCTGCATGGATAGCTTTTGGTGTTTATAAAAAAGTCATTCGCTTTTTCAGCAGTAAAGATTACCTCAATCTGATTTTTATACTCTTTGTTGTGCATTTTTTAAGTGCACTCTCTGGTGTTCTATTCCCACCCAAACACCATTTAAAACCTGAGATTTTTATTATTAGTTTTTTTATTACTTCAATCTACATCATTGGTAGTCGTTTTATCATCAGCTATCTATATTTTTATTATAATAGATCTAAGAAAGTTACAGATCAAAAAAAATTATTGATATATGGAGCCGGAGAATTGGGCGTTTTCTTAAAAAAATCAATCAGTACACAGTATCAGGATGAATATAAACTTGTCGCATTTTTAGATGATGACAAAAAGAAAATTGGTCGTTTTATCGGCGGTGTAAAAGTTATCGATGCATCGAAGGATATTAAAAACGAAATCGTAAAGAGTGGCGTTACAGATATTATAATCGCCAACAAAACAATTACACCCGCAAGAAAGTCTAAATTCTTAGAAGACACGCTTCCATTTAATGTAAAAATCAAAGAGATTTCTTCTATTCAAACAATGTTCAATTCCAATTTTAATTTGGATAAATTGGCATCTATTGATATTAATGATCTTATGAATAGAAAGCCGATTCAATTGTATGATGAGCATGTGGTTGAAAACCTGAAAGACAAAGTGGTTATGGTTACTGGTGCCGCCGGCTCAATAGGAAGCGAAATTGTGCGCAAGCTTTCAGAACATGATGCAACGTTAATTGTGTGTGTTGATTTTTCAGAAAGCGCATTGTATGATTTGGAGCAAGAGCTGAAAAGAAAACACCCAAAAGTTCAATACCGTTTTATACTTACCGATATTCGCAATGAAGAATTGATGGAAAATGTGTTCATCGAATATGCACCTAATTTCATCTACCATGCAGCGGCTTACAAGCATGTGCCTTTAATGGAGCAATTTCCATGGGAAGCCGTACAAACCAATGTTTTTGGTACCTGGAGCATCGTAAAACAGGCCATCCGCTTCAAAGCTGAAAAATTTGTATTTATTTCTTCCGACAAAGCAGTCAATCCTACCAGCGTAATGGGGGCAACAAAAAGATTGGCGGAAATCATTGTACAAGCATTTTCTTCCAGCAAAAGTTCAACTTGCTTTGTGGTAACACGCTTTGGAAACGTACTGGGATCGAATGGTTCTGTAGTTCCACTATTTAAAAAACAAATACAGGCAGGTGGTCCTGTTACAGTAACTCATCCTGAAATGATTCGCTATTTCATGACAATTGCAGAGGCTTGCCAATTGGTTTTAGAAGCATCAGTAATGGCAGATGGAGGAGAAGTTTTTGTTTTCGATATGGGGGAACCAGTAAAAATCGTAGATTTGGCAAAAAATATGATACGTTTGGCTGGTTATACTCCAGATGTTGATATTAAAATCGATTTCATTGGAGAGCGACCAGGCGAAAAATTATATGAAGAAGTGTTTTCTAAAAATGAGAAAATGAAGGAAACACATCACGAAAAAATTATGATCAGCAAAGAAAGTATGGTGCAGTTGCAAGAAGCTGAAAATATCATTTCGAAATTAAAATCGCTTGAAGGTTTTTATGAGCCAGAATTATTCAGAGTGGTGATAAAGGATTTAATTCCGGAATATCAATCTGTGGCAGGTAACAGTAAAGTTGTTAATTTCACAACTGGAAAAAAAATAAATCAGTATAAATACCAAAATTAAATATCAAAGTAGTCTAAATTAAATTTTATGAAAAGTCAGAAATTTCTGATCGTTTTAATGCTGTTTTTTTCGATAAACAGTTTTGCACAAAATGCAAGATTTTCCCAGATTGGCTCTGCGCCTATTCAGTTTAATCCCAGCCTTACCGGTAGATTTGATGGTAAAATAAGATTAGCCGGATTATATAGTATGCAAGAAACCAATGCTGCCAGTATGGATCATCTTAACGTAAGTTTGGATGGCAAGTTTGGAAAATACAAAAGTAGTGGTGATGAAGAAACGCCAAAGGCTGAGGCTGCTGCTCCATCAAAACCTTTGAAAGAAGGCAAAGATGAAGTATTCAAAAAGTCAAGAGTATATGGATACTGGGGTGCTGGTTTAAACTTCTACCAATATGGAGGTAGTAAAAGTCCTTTGGATGCAAAATTCTTTTCTGCATCTCTTGCTCGTCATTTTTACAACAAAAGCAATAAAATGTTTGGATTTGGAATTCAGGCTACTTACGCAGAAAGTAATTTAGATGAGTCTAGAGGTTCTGAATATGATAGAGAAATTTCCGGTGGAGGATTCAGATATCCTTTTACTACATCAGTACCACAAAAAGGGTCTAATAATTACTTGGATTTCAATGCAGGTGCTTACTACGCAATGAATACAGATGCGGTAATGTTTGAATTAGGCGGTGCCATGCATCATTTGGCTTATCCTAAAAATGATCCACGCGGTAGGAACATTGATAACGAATCTGAATTACGTCACAGAATAACAGCTCATTCAATTCTTCGTTTACGCTTGAATCAAAACTATGGTATTGTTCAAAAGAACATGTACTGGCAGGAAGGATTATATTACAGAAGTCGTAAAATTAACGGAGATAGCGCTCAAATCATTGCATTCTGGTCTGGAATGGAATTTTACAAAATCAATCCTACTGGAAAAATAAATGTGAACTATGGTTTTTATACAAGAAACTTTCAAACACTTATGCCGTATTTGACTGTTAATCTTGGAAAAATTGCCAATCTTCGCTACTCATACGAATTCCCTTTGAATTCAAAAAAATATACAGCTTATACTGCAAAGCGTAGTGAAATTGCATTAATCTATACTTACAAGAGATATACAAGCCCGGGCACTAGATTCTATAAAAAAATGAATTTCTGGTAATCGCTGCAAGTAAAATCAAAAGTCAAATCACATCCAATAAAAGTTAAAAAAACAAAAGAAATACAAATGAAAAAAATATTGATCCTAACATTGGTGTCAATCAGTTCTCTGAGTGTATTCGCCCAGCCTGCTTATGAAAATCTTGGAGCAAAAGTAAACTCACTATATTCTGAAATCAGACCCACTATTTCTGCTGATGGAAAATATCTTTATTTTGTAGTAGAAGGCAATCCCAAAAATACTGCTTATAAAACTGATAAATTAGCCCAAGATATTTGGTATTCAACACTTGATGAATCAGGTAACTGGGGACAAGCTGTTCAGGCAGGTGCACCAATTAACTCAAATAAAGACAATGCCGTTTTTTGGGTTTCTCCTGATGGTAACAGAATGTTAATCAGAGGTGCTTTTGATAATGGTAAATACGTTGGAAGAGGTTTCTCTCTTTGCAACAAAACCGAAAATGGTTGGGCTAATCCAAACAGACTTAAAATTTCAGGCTTCAACAGAATGGCTGTTGATATGTATATGGGCGCTTCAATGGCTAATGATGGAAAAACATTATTCCTTTATTTCTCTGAAGAAAAAAATAGCTTCTTAAACGACATTTATGTTAGCAGATTGAATCAGGAAACTGAAACTTGGTCTACTCCTGTTAAATTAGGCAACAGCATCAATATGGATGACTACGATGAAATCAGTCCATACCTTGCTTCAGATATGGCTACCATGTATTTTTCAAGTAACCGTCCTGGTGGTAAAGGAGATTATGATATTTGGCTGACCAAGCGTTTGGATGACACTTGGAAAAACTGGAGCGAGCCTGTTAACATGGGCGATTCTATCAATTCCAACGGATGGGATGCTTATTTTTCAGTTGATGCAAAAGGTGATTATGGATATCTATCTACAACAACAAAAACGCTTGGCGGTACTGATTTGGTGAAAACAAAATTAAGTGAATCTCAAAAACCTAAAACCGTTGTAATGGTGTATGGTAAAGTATTCAATGGCCAAACAAAAGAGCCAATGGATGCTCAATTGTTTTACGATTTAGTACCAGGTGAAACTAGCGAAGGTAATGCGATTGCAACTCCTGATGGTGCTTACAAAGTAACCTTGCCATATGGTAAAAAATATTCTATCAGAGCCTCAGCTGAGAAATTTTTCTCTGTAATTGATACTCTTGATTTATCTTCTTTTGGTACTTATAAAGAAATTCACAGAGATCTTTATTTATATCCAGTTGTAGAAGATAATAAAGTGTTATTGGATTCTAATGGTAATGTCATCAGAAACAACATGGACAGTATCGGTAGCATCAGCTTAGACAGTTTGAAAGAAGGACAAATATTGGCATCTAACAATATTCTATTCGATTTTGGTAAATCCATGTTGCGTTCTGAATCATTTACAGAACTTGATAAAATTGCTAGAATGATGATTGCAAATCCTGATGTGCAAATTGAATTGTCTGCTCATACAGATGCTATTGGTGGTTACAGTCAGAATTTGAAATTATCAGAAGACAGAGCTTTCGCTTCAAAACAATATTTGATTTCTAAAGGTGTCAAAGCGGATAGAGTAGTTGCCAAAGGCTATGGAGAAACAACGCCTGTAGCTTCAAATCTTTCTGATGGTGGCCGTCAATTGAACAGAAGAGTTGAATTCAGAATTCTTAAGTTGTAATTCGAAATAATTAATTTAATTGAAACCGGCAGCAGTAGTTGCCGGTTTTTTTATGGGTTGGATTTTTTGCCACGAAGGCTCAAAGGCACTAAGCGACAAAAAGTTTCTTACCGCAGAGAAAAGAGAATGTTGAGTTTTCGCAGCGTTTTATTTAAAAAACACACAGGACTTTTGGGGCTAATTAAGTGCTTCCTAATTCCTTATTTTTACTTTCTTATTATTTATTTATTGCCACAAAGACACAAAGGCACAAAGAGACACAAATAATTAGTGCAATCAAGTAAATTAATCTGAATTGGGTTTGAGGCCATCTCAGCGAAACCTCTACATTCTCGTTTCTCAGCGGTAAAAATAACTTGTAAAATATTATTTCACAGCCGGCAATTGAAAACCGAAGCTAGTACCTACGTCAATTTTGCTGCGTACATGAATTTCCTGGTGGTGGGCTTCAATGATGTGTTTACAGATGGCAAGTCCTAAGCCACT
>CALPIT020000116.1 GCA_943323705.2 Streptomyces griseus | reverse complement strand
GTTTTTATAAATAGGGTAGTAATATCTGGCATCAAATCCATAATTAAAAATAGCAGGTTTTTTTACACCATTTCCAGCGCCTAATTGACGATTCCAATCGATAAAAGTTTTATAACGCAAGCCATTCATAATATTCTTATCTCTTGTTAATGTATTGTCATACACATATTCTAAATGCGTTGATGAATAATAAGTAGATTGGCTTTCCAATGAAGCACTCAATTGGTCGACATTTAATATGGCCAGATTGTCGGAACGAATACCTGTTGTTAATCGAATACTTTTTGTAACATCAAATGGATAAGTGATATTTCCCTGATAGAAATTTGTAAACAATTTAGCTGGATACACTGCTAAAATATTTCCTTGCTGATCGGTCAATTGAGCAGCTGATCCTAAAGCATTTCTATAATAGGTAACGCCCCAGTCTAGACGCTTTTTCAAATTCTGGTAAGTAACAAACCACTCATTATCTTTTAGATTGGTCCCGATTTTAAATCCGCCCATAATTCTTTTGTCTTCCATCAAATCAGAAGTACCCATGGTAATCAATCCGTTCAATGGTGTATTACTACTAAGCATAATCGGACCAGAGCCATTTCCATAAGGCTGGTATTTATTGAATAAGACTGTGGTGTTAAATCCTACTGATCCATAATCAACAGAAAATTTGATGGGTTTGTATTTATACAATTTAGCCCGACTTAACACATCATCATTAATTTCAGTTCCAACACTGAAAGAAGAATCTTTTTTATCATCTGTAAATTCAGTTTGAAAATCATCTGCATTATTATTTTGTTTATTGATATTTGTAGATGGAGCCACTGCAGTTTTTTTACTTTCTCTCATCAGTTTTTTACCATAAGCAGTTGGCTGTGCAGTTACGTTTCTTTTATTTAAAGCAAATTCATCAATTTTCAATTTGTATAAATTCTTTTGGTCGCCTTGCTGGGTAACCTCACTTAACATTCTGTCATCACCTGCAGTTCTGGTTTCTGCGAGATTGCTTTCGTAATTGGTTAATGGGAAAGCGTATGAAGAATCTGCAGTCATAGATACAACAGCCATGGAATCAATTTCAGTTTTTTTCCAAGCTTTCAAAGTGCTGTCTATTTCTTTTTGTGTTGGATTTCGGAGTAATTCATCACCAATTGTAATCAAGGTATCTAGACCTGTTTTCTTGGTTGTAAAAAATCCTGCATAACGATTTGCGATTCCATTTTCATCACTAACAAAAGTGAAATGGTTGACATTGTATTGTGCAGGGAATCTGGCGTTGCCGTATTTTAAATCGGTGAGTTGCGTGATTTGATTCAACTCAGGTTTGTCGCCAAAATTGGTCACCATGAAAATATTGTATCTGTTGTTGCATGGAAGCACCGTATCATTGGAAACTGCATTTGCAGAAGGTCTGTTACTAGAAAATAATATTCCGGTTTTATTTGGGAAACTTACAAAGGCAGGGTCTAAATTATCATAAACATCATTGGTGATTTGTTTTACTTTTTCTTTTTCCAAATCAAAAGTATAAATATCGGTATGGCCATTCTTTACCGCTGAAACTAAAATGGTACGACTGTCAAGTAAATATTTGATATCCTGAATCTGATCAAATTTATCTGTAAGGTCAATATCCCATTTTTTTTGATGGGTGAGTACGTCATAAATAAATAAATATAATTTTCCTTTCTCACTATACACCACAGAGATTCTGGTTCCTTTTGGATCCCAGGCCATCATGGGATAATTAGGATTGATTTGATTTTGATAAGAACGAACACCATATTTCAAGATGGTGGTGTTTTCGAAATCATCGTTTAGAATTACACGAACAACGCCTTTTTTAAATTGAGTAACTACATAAGAATTGTTCTTTTTATTGGGATTGACATTGAAGCGGAAATAATTGATTCTGCTGGTTATGTCAAATCCTTCTATATAATTTCCTTTTGGATACGCTTTTCTTTTGTTGACATCATTTTCAAATTTTTCAGTTTCATATTCCATGAATTCAGCGGTAAGTGCCTTCATGTTTTTCTTCGTAATTTGAATACTTGCTTTGTTGATGTTTTTTAAACTTCTCGCGAGATAGAAGAAATAAGTGACGTTTTCTTTTTTATATTTTTCTTCTATGAAATACCAGAAAGCATGACCAGCCAATGCTGCGTTGTTGAAACTGAAATTCGAAAACTTTTTGTATTTGCCACTAAATAATTCGCTTTTTAATTCATCATCGAGGGTTGTGTTCCAATGTTCTCCTAGATAAGCGATGTATCCGTCTGTGAACCATTTCGGAAGGTCTAGCAAAGTTTGGTTACCGGCCACTTCACCTAGATCAGAACCAAAAAGTAAATTGTGGATGATGACATCAGCAATGCCATTTCTGATTTGGCGTTTCAAATTCAAATGATTGCCATCAAAATAAACCAGCATTTTATTATTGACTAATTTGGTGGTACTGCCTGTACTCATGATATCAGATTCCAAACCGATGTTGGTTTGTTGAAAATCTTTATAATCGTTGAATACTATTATGTTGGCACGTCTTTGTAAGCTTGATTCAGAGGCCGTTTCTATATCTTTTAATTCTTTTTCCGCAAGTTGCAGTGCATATTTCGCCAGTTCCTGTCCATTTTGATAAAAATAAACATTGAAATTTTCGCTATGATAGTATTGCCATTTGAATTTTTTAAACTGAACCCTATTTTTTCCAAATGTGACAGCGTTTACCTGGGCTATAGATAATTGGGAAATGAAAAGAAAAAAAATCGTTGTAAAAATTATTCTACTGAACTTTGCCATACGCAAATTTATTAGTGGGTACTAAATTAGTTGATAAACCTTAATCATTAAAAACAATTTCAATAATCATGTTTCAGCTGCAAACGTTCGAATTTAGTCCAATACAAGAGAATACCTATATACTTTACAATGAACTTAACGATTGTATCATCATTGATCCGGGGTGTTATTTTGAAGAAGAAAGAGATTTGTTGTCGACATTCATCCAATCTAAAAATCTTAATCCAGTTTTATTGTTGAATACCCATTGTCATTTGGACCATGTATTCGGTAATAAATTTGTAGCAGAAAAATACAGGCTCATCCCACATATCCATCTATTGGAAAAGAAATTGCTTGAATATGCGCCTACAAGTGGCCTCATGTATAATATGCCTTTTGACAATTACACAGGTGATTTGGCGTACATTGATGAGGGTAGTATTTTGAAAGCAGGGGAAGATGAATTGGTAGCTATTTTTACTCCAGGTCATAGTCCGGGTAGTTTGAGTTTTTACTGTAAAAAACAATCATTTATTATTTCCGGAGACGTATTGTTTCAAAGAAGTGTTGGCAGGACAGACCTTCCAGGGGGTGATCATTCAACATTAATCAAAAGCATAAATGAGAAATTGATGATTCTTCCTAATGAAACAGTTGTATATAGTGGTCATGGGCCTTCAACTACGGTGATTGCAGAAAGAAATGGAAACCCATATTTAAAGGGCTAATTCCTTCGATATTCAGAATTTGTTTTTTCTATTTCCATCATTGTGTTCAAATTTTTTTCACTAATTGTTATTAATGAAAAGTTTGGCACAATTTTCTCATGTAATTAATTACAATTTTGCTTGTGTGATTACACCTTTACTACCCAATTCTACTTTTTTATTAAACAAATTCTTTAAAAAAGGACTACTTTTTTTAGTCCTCTTCTTTGCATTTATTATTTTCCAATCATCAGCAACTTTTGCACAGCGCATTGTTTCAAATACAGAAAGTCATTCTTCTGTTCATTTACCCGTGAAGTATACTCAAGATCAGCAACTAAAGCGTTCATTTAAAGATTTACAATATCGTTACTACCACAATAGCAATCGCAATGCTTCAGTGAATTGCCCACCCAATATTGATTTCGAGGAAGGTAGCTTTAATAATTGGACATGTGATACCGGATTTGTGAGAGGTGTGGATGGGTATGATCCAGTTATGAATCAGAATTTTTTTAGCGTTTTTGGTCCAAGCACAACTGGATTCAATGAGGTGGTAATGACTGTAACGCCACCTATGCCCAACAGGCATGAAATGATTCAGAATACAGGTGCGCCCATTCCATTAGATCCTTATGGTGGGTTTCCGATTTATCCACCAGATGGTAGTGGATTTGCAGTGAAGTTAGGAAGCGACCTTGATCATCCGGGAGATGGAAGACCAGAAGCCAGGGCGGAAAGGATTTCTTATACCATTAATGTGCCTACTAATGTTGTGGATTATGCATTTACTTATCAGTATGCAGTTGTATTTCAAGATCCCGGTCATGTGCCTGAAAATCAACCTAGGTTCACAGTGAAATTATTTGACCCATTAACGAACGACTATGTACCGTGTGGTTCAGTAAAATATGTTGCCGATTCAACCATTCCGGGGTTTCAGTTATCACAGGTTCCGGGTGCAAGAGATGTGTGGTTTAAGCCCTGGGCTCCTGTTTTTATCAATTTAGCCCGTTACAGAGGCAGGACTTTATATCTTGAATTTACCACAGAAGATTGCGCTCAAGGCGGACATTGGGGTTATGCTTATATTGATGTAAATGGTTGTGAGGTCACGGCCACTGCTAAAAATAATTGTCAGCAACCGACACATACAATTTTAAATGGTCCTTCTGGTTTTATAGGTTACAATTGGTGGAATGCAGATTACACCAGCTTATTAGCAACTGGACAAAATGCAGATTTATTACCGGGCTTACCATTAAATACAACCTTACATCTCGAATTAATTCCTACTTCAGATGGAAATTGCAGGGACACACTTACCATTTCAGTGACAAAAGACACTTTGATTTACAATAATGATGGCGATAAGAATATTTGTAGCGACAGCACCGTTACCATTGGTACTGGCCTAACATTACCCAATTGCATTTATACATGGACACCCAATTCATTTATCAATACCACAAATCAGCCAACAGCTAATGTTAATCCGTCTCAAACTGCCGATTATTTTTTGCAGGTAATGGATACCGTTAGTTATTGTAAGGCTTATGATACAATTAAAGTTCTAGTTAATCCGGTTCCCGTAATAACAGCTAATAATGCCAGTGTTTGTGAAGGCAGTAATGTTGTGCTGTCTGCTTCAGGTGCAAATCAATATGCATGGAGTCCGAATACTGGATTGAATACTTCAACAGGAAATCAGGTTACTGTAACAGCAGTTTCCACAATAACTTATACCATAACTGGTGTATTTGCGAATTCTGGTTGTTCTTCTGAAAAAAATATAATGCTTACTGTTTTTCCAAAGCCTCAAGCTGAGTTTAATCAGCCTGCAGCACAATGTTTGAATAACAATCAATTTAATTTCTTGTCCACTTCCACCATCAGCAGTGGAAATATTACGGCTTCAAATTGGTATGTAGCAGGCAGTCCCATGTCAACAGGCACAAATGCTTCACAACAATTTACAACGGCAGGAAATTATAACATCAAACTGGTAACTGTTTCCAATAATGGTTGCAAGGATAGTCTTACAAGGACAATTATTGTTTATCCTGAACCATCGGTAAACATTACTGTTAATGGTCCTTTTGCATTTTGTGAAGGAGCTAATGTATCATTGAATGCAAGTGTGCAAAATGCAAATGCTGCAATTGTTTCCTATCAGTGGAGTGACCAGAATGGTAATATATCAGGGGCCAATGGATCATCATTGCTCGTTAATCAGACCGGAAATTATCAGTTAGCAGTTACTAACGCTAATGGTTGCTCGGCTATCAGTACAATTGCTGCAATAACTGAAAACCCTTTACCACAGGGCGTCATCAACATTCCTTCTGTTGATTACATTTGTGAAGGAGGCAATCTATTGTTGACCAGTCCTTCCGTTGCTTCATCATACCAATGGTATTACAATAGCAATTTAATTCCTGGTGCAGTACAACCACAATACAATGCAACAATGGCAGGTACATATACTTTAGAAATTACTTCTGCTGCAGGTTGCAAGAATTTTGCTAATGGCAATATCTCTTTAAGGGTGTATAAAAAACCTATTCTAAATTTTGATTTTCCAGTAAGATGTGAAAGATTGCCGGTTCAGTTTACCAATAACAGCGATACAAGTTTATCTGGCAATGTGGTTTGGCTTTGGGATTTCGGAGATGGTTATCAGTCTGGGTTATACTCGCCTTCACATATTTATCAAAATAGCACTAATTACACTGTCACACTTTCGGCTACGCCTCTACGTTGTCCGTCCTTGGTAACTACATATAATCAGTTGGTTCGTGTTGATAATGCAGTTGCCGGAATCAGATATCCGATTGTGGATGCGGTTGCAAATACACGAACTCCTTTGCATGCCAGGAACATAGCCACTCGATACTTTTGGCGTCCTGCTATTGGATTATCAGATGCGAATATCAAAGATCCCTATTTCAATTTTAGTAATTCAATGGAATACCAGATTAGGTTGATTACGGCTACAGGTTGTAACATTGTAGATACACAATTGGTGAGGATTCAGCCTGCCATAGACATACAAGTTCCAACTGCGTTTACCCCTAATGGTGATAATCATAATGATTGGCTGGATGTATTCTTGATTGGGATTAAAGAATTGAAATTTTTCAGGGTATTTAATCGTTGGGGACAATTGCTATTTGAAACTCGTGATCCTCGCCAATTATGGGATGGTAATTTTCGTGGAAAAAAACAACCTGCAGAAACTTATGTATGGACAGCAGAAGGATTAGGCATAAATGGACAAACCATCATCAGAAGAGGACAAACTATTTTAATAAGATAAATGAGAAAAGGAATTATAAATATTGTTTTACTTTTTCTGATAACAGCGAAAGTTGTGGCTCAGGATCCGCATTTTTCTCAATTTTTCATGGCGCCACAATTTATCAATCCAGCGCTTGTAGGCAATCATTCCGGTGATTGGCAATTGATGTCGAACATCCGTCAACAATGGGGAAATGCAGGCACGCCTTTCAATACACAAACTTTCGCAGGAGATATGAAACTACTGGGTAAAGGAGAAAATGAAAATACTTTGGCCGGTGGATTTGCTTTCATGAGTGATCAAAGTATGAATGGAGCTTTCAAAAGTATTTATGCAACCGGGTCATTGGCATATCAAATGCAATTGAGTGAGAAAAGTAGAGTAGGAATTGGATTCCAAGGGAATTATGCCAACAGAAGAATTGACTATGACCGTCTGGTTTTCGGTGAACAATTTACCAGTGGTGGTTTTGATGTTACATTACCAACAGGAGAAACCGCAATAGCCAGCATGAAGCCTTATTTTTCTGTTGGTGCGGGTTTGTTGTATAATTACAAAAAGGAAAACTTTAACCTCGATTTTGGAATGGCGGCCTTTCATTTGAACAGGCCCAAACAAAGTTTTTTATTAGATGGTAATGAATTGTTACCCATTCGATATGTGGCCCATCTGAACATGGAATTTAAATTGTCTGATGGGTTGGTATTAGACTTCAATAACATTTTTCAACAACAAGCTAAGCCGGCTTATTTTGCCACTGGTGGAGCTTTGGGAAAAGATATTTCTTCAGGAGATGGCGTGAGTGTTTTCTATGCAGGAGGCTGGTTCAGAGAGGGTGATTCTTTTTATCCTTATCTGGGTTGGTTGAAAGGGAATGTTCAGGTAGGATTGACTTATGATGTTACCCATTCCAAGCAAAATCAAGGTCCGTCGGTTCCCAGAAGTTTTGAATTGTCGATAGTCATCAAGAACAATCAATTGCATCCTGGCATGATTCCTTGTCCTTGGAAATAATGGCTATTTTATTGTTTGACACAATTCCATCAGCACGCCATTTGTACCTTTTGGATGAAGAAAACAAACCCATTTATTGTCGGCCCCTTTTTTAGGTGTTTCGTTTAGTAGGATGAATCCCTCATTTTTTAATCTTTCCATTTCAGTTAGAATATCTTCTAC
>CALPIT020000115.1 GCA_943323705.2 Streptomyces griseus | reverse complement strand
GGTACTCGCCGCCGCTCAAACTTCTGGAAGGACGATACAAAGTAAGATAGGTAAGTCCTACATCCAATAAAAATCCCAGTCGCTCACGAATTTCTTTTATTACATCTTTGGCAATACTATTCTGTTTGTCACTAAGTCTTTTTTCAATTTGCGCAAACCATTTTCCTAATTTATCTAAATCCATTTCACTGAGTTCCGAAATATTTTTTTCATCTACTTTAAACCACAAACTTTCTTTTTTCAATCTCGTACCATTACAATTTTGACAGGCCGTCATCGACATGAATTTTTCCGCCCATTCACGAACTGCTTCACTAGTATTGTTGGATGTAAACCATCTTTTCACCATATTGATTACACCTTCATATTCACCCTCATAAACACCTCCTTCCGTTTCTTCCATAGAAACTTCCATTACTTCAGCTTCATCAATTTCTTCCTTTCCATACAATATCAAATTCAATGCTTTTACTGGTAACTCTTTAATTGGCTTATCTAAATTGATTTTATTCTTTTTCGCTATTTGCTGCACCATTTTAAAAGAATGGGCATCCCTCTCCTCTCCCAATGGAATAATACCACCATCTTTTATTGTTTTTGTATCATCAGGAATTACAGATTCCATGTTGATTTGGTTCACCGTACCCAAACCTTTGCAAATTGGGCAAGCGCCATAAGGAGAGTTAAATGAAAACGCATTAGGTGAAGGTTCTTCATAACTGATGCCAGTATCGATACACATCAATTGCTTACTGTATTGGGCGATTTCATTATTGTCATTGATCAGAATAAACAATAAATCTTTTCCTATTTGCAATGACTTTTGTACACTCTGACTCAACCTTAATTTCATGTCTTCTGTAACCTGCAACCTGTCGACCACCACTTCAATATCATGAATCTTATATCGATCTACTTGCATTCTTGGAGCCAGATCCATGACTTCTCCATCCACCCTCACTTTTAGAAAACCTTTTTTTCTAATGTCTTCAAATAATTCTCTGTAATGTCCTTTTCTTCCTCTTACCAAAGGCGCAAGCAAACTAATTTTTTTGTTGTTGTATTTTTTAAAAACCGATTGTACAATTTCTTCCTCACTAAACTTCACCATTTTTTTTCCGGTGTTGTAGCTGTATGCCTCTCCTACTCTTGCATATAGCAAACGTAGAAAATCATATATTTCAGTAATCGTTCCAACTGTACTTCGTGGATTCTTATTGGTAGTTTTTTGTTCGATAGAAATCACCGGCGACAGTCCAGAAATCTTATCTACATCAGGTCTTTCCATATCGCCAACAAACTGACGGGCATAGGCAGAGAAGCTCTCCATATAACGTCGTTGTCCTTCATTATAAATCGTATCAAATGCAAGAGAAGATTTACCACTACCACTCACTCCTGTAAATACAACCAATTTGTTCTTTGGAATTTTGATGTCTATATTCTTCAAATTGTGTTCGCGCGCACCTGTAACTTCTATGAATTCATTGCTTGTATGCTCCGGTAATATTTTAGATTTCTTGATGGCCATTTTAAATTTCAACCGCAAAGATAGGGACAAAAAAAAGCCTTTTGCAATACCATTTGACAGGCATTAAAAAAGGCTTGTATGTTTAAACATGTTATTGTCCCTGAATAAATTCATTCAACTCTTCTTTGCTTGAAGAGAATGAAAACACATTGTTTACTTTAAAGTAATTTTTTGGATCTGTTGTGTATTTAAATGCAAATTTTGCAAATGCCAATTTGTTTTCTTCAAAACTAAATAAGTTGCAGATTTGTACAATTTGATCACAGGTTAGACAATTCGAAGAAACAATCGTTTTCGCGGTTGATAATTTCGTATCATCGAAACTAGACTCATTAATAGTTTTCTTTGCCGCACTGAAATCAGCAGCTGCCATTGGCCAACCTTTGCAGTTTCCAGTGTATTGAGGTTGTTGCTGTTGTTGTTGCTGTTGTCCTCCTGAATGTGTAGTGGTGGTTTGATGAGTTGTAGTTGTTGATCCTTGCACATTAATATCAGGATCTGAAATAGAAATATTTACATTCATTCCTGGAACATTTAAACTCGCTCCGATGTTGTTGTTATTAGAAGTAGTGGTAGTAGTGGTCGTTGTTGTAGTTTGTCTTCCTCCACCTTGTTGCACTTGAATAGGTTGTTGAACAATTGTTTGTGGAGCTGGTTGACCAAAATGACGTACATACATACCCGAAGGTGGCATGAAATCAGGCTGTACCGGAATCATAGAATAATAATTCAACTTAACTTTTTTGTTTTTATCTTTTTTGATTTTGTAAGTAACGTCCATGAACTTCGCATCTGCATCAACAATCATAAGGTTGTTTTTTGTGATGGACGCCAATGTTTTATCTTCAAAAATGATTCTCGCACTGTAATAAGGCTGATTCAACTCCTCAACTCTGATGTTGGTTTGAGCTTCTTCATTTTGTTTCTCTCCATTTAAAATTAAAAAGAATTTATCTCCGTCTTCTGAAAAGACTGTTAGGTTTCCATATTGCTGAGCGTGTACAGAAAAGAATGAAGTAAGCAAGATTACAGCTAATAAGTAAATTTTTTTCATTTAATTTAATTTTGAAATTTCACAAATGTATTAAAATTATGGTCTTTTTAACCCGACGCTTAGGATATAATTAATGTGAAATGAAATATAGAAAAGAATTTTTGGTTTTTTCATCGTTGAACAACTTTTCTACTTTCAAATAATTCTTAATATCAATAGTATGAGAATAAGAAAACTTAACAAAATCAAGCCTTTCATTTTCATTTTTAATGAGTGATGCCATTTCAATGACCTGATCTGTTTTGAGGCAATTTTTTGAAGCCAGCTCTTTACTGAATTTTATTTTTTCCGCATCAGTATTCAATTGACTAATTTCAATTAATTTATTTTCATATTCAGACTTGAGCATGGGCCATTCATTTCTACAAACCCAGTTTTTAGGCTCCATCAATACCAATGCATTTACAATGTTTGAATTGTTGCCTTCAATAGGATCTTTTTCCACCATTACTATTTCCTTCGCAGGAGTTTTTTGCTGAGTTTCAGTTGTCACTTTTTTGATTATTAGAGAATCTTTTGGCTTTTCTTTTTGGGTTACTACTTCTTCTTTTGGTTGATGTATAGAAGCTTTTTCACTTTTGTTTTGAGTGACATTTTTTTTTGCAGTTTCATTGAAATTAAAAGCAAAATCTTCTGAAGTATTTGCATTATCTGTTGGGATTTTCATTGAAACAAATTTCAATTTCATTTCATTGTCCTCTCTGACCAACTCATAGGTCATGTCGCGCAATTCCCCTTTTTTATTGCAAACAAAAAACTTATCTTTTTCAATAGTATAATGGCTAGCATCATCATATTCCACTTTAATAGCATAATAGACATAATCCAAATTTTTCAGTTTAACTTTTGACATCGGCTTTGAATTTAGTTTCTGTCCGTTGACATACATGAAAAACTTATCCCCTCTTTCAGAAAGAATGGTCAAACTGGCAACAGGTTTTTGAGCTAAACTGATAATTGAAAAAAAAGAGAACAAGAAGAAAAAAGAGATTCTCATACGTATTTGAATTATAGAATAAAATTAGCGAATGATAGTTATTGTTCCTTTCACAGGTGGAAGTTTTTTTCCATTCTTTTTGAATTCAGCAATGAATACAAAACTCTCCATATTGGCTTGCATTCCTTTATACATTCCATCCCATTTTTTGTACGGATCGTAACTAGTAAAAATCAACTGTCCCCAACGATTATAGATGAACAAAGAATACTCGCTTAAGGAGGCTACATCTCCAATCGGACCAAATGTTTCATTGTAGTTATCACGATTGGGAGTGAATACAGTAGGAAAATAAACATCTTTGCATTCTACTAAAACATTAATCTGGTCTGTCGCTTTACAACCAGCGCTGTTAGTAACTTCCACGGTATACAATCCTGTTTGTGAAACTAAAAAAGAAGGTGCTGTAGAATTATCTTGCCACAAATAATCCGAGAAATTTCCGGGTGAAAGTAAAACATTTTGGCCAGGGCAAATGGTCGTATCGTTACCAAGAAATACAGTTGCAGGTACGATGTTGTTATCCACCGTCAATACCGCAGAATTGGCAACACATCCGTTTGCATCTGTAACTTGTAAGCTATAAATACCCGCCGCAAGATTGTTGATGGTATTGGTATTTTGATTGTTACTCCATTGATAAACATAAGTTGGCGTACCGCCTGTTACACTTGCAGCAATACTTCCATTGCTGAGGTTGCAGGTGGCATCTGTAACATTAGCCTGAATGTTAATTGGACTCGGATTAAGCAAAGTAATTGAAGCGGTATCCTTACAGGCATTTGTTGATGTAACAGTAACCAAATAATTACCTGCAGGCAAATTGGTAATAGATTGTGATTGTTGCACAGGATTGGTATTCCATGTATAATTGTAATTTCCATTGCCTCCAATAACGGTTGCGGTTATACTACCATTTTGATCTCCATTACATAATAAAGATTGATTGATGACATTAGTAACACCCAATATAGAAACAACAGCTGTCTTAATTAAAGATGGACCTGTAGAATAATTCACAGTTTGTGTTACCGTAAAATTTCCAGGACCTGAAAATACATGAAAAGGATTTTCCAAATTCGACGTATTTGAAGTGCCTGAAGCAGGATCTCCAAAGTTCCATGAAAATGAAGTCTGACAATAAGAGGGTGTATTGATAAAACCAACAGCATTGTTGCCATTGCATGTATAAGTAAAGTCGGCTGTTGCCGGTGGAATCTCACGAATGGATATTTCATCAATAGCCAATCCTTCGTATGCGTTACAAATCGTTCCTGCTCCAAAAGCAAACCTGAATATAACTTTATTCAATCCGGCAAGAGAAGTAAGATTATGTTTGGCATTAAGCCATTGACCACTTCCTCCTGCTGCACCACAACTTCCTCCACCACCCGTTAACACACTTCCCGACCAAGCAGGTGTGTTATTTAAAAATCTTATTGAATTGGTATTGTACCAGTTTTGACCCACGCAATTTGCATTAGAGTTTTGTGAACCCAATACCAACCATGTATTACCTTGGTCTGTTGAATATTCCAGATGCACCCCATCAAAATTAAATTCGCTTTCCCAAATTACTTTTATTGAGATTTCAGGATTGACTAATGTCGAAAAATCAAAGCAAGGACTGGTCAGATAAGAATTGCCACTGCTATAATTGGCACCACTGAAGCCACCCACTATCCAACATTTTTGCCCTTGTCCTGCAGCGGTTATAATCGTTTTTCCGCCTGGTATAATAGCACCCCAATCCCAATGAGCAGCAGAACTTCTAGTCCAATTGCCATTGTTCAATTCAAAATCTTCATTGTATGGAAATGAATTGATTGGCGCATTGCATTGTGCGTTGACCATCACAGGAAATGTGTGAAAAATCAACATACAAACAGGTATAAATAAAAATAAATGACAGCGCTTCAACATGCTTTGAGTTTCGAACATACAAATCTAACATGAATAAGGCTAAATTGAACGAAAACAATTGCATTTAGATAAATAAACAATTGTACTACTTTGATAAAATATCTGATACCGTACCATACAACACTTCGGCACCCAAAGCCAAATCCTGATAAGATGAATATTCCAAAGGATTGTGGCTGATACCATCTTTACAACGAATGAAAATCATACCATAATCGCAGGCATAAGACATGGTCAAGGCGTCATGAAATGGACCACTCATTAATTCTGGGGCATCTAATGAAAGCTTTTCACAATTAGTTCTAATGATATCTTTTATCCAGTTTGCACAATAGCGTGGTTCACTATTTGTATCTTCTCTAACGGTGAAAGTTAATCCATGCTTGCTACAAGTATTTTGAATGGAGTCCATCAATTGTTTCTCATATTTGTTTCTTCTTTCCAAATCAATATCTCTTAAATCAACAGTAAATTCAACCTGTTCAGCGATAATGTTTCGGCTGGCAGGGAACACATTCATGGTGGCAACTGTTCCAACTGTTGGATCACCCGGAACCTGTGTGGCAATTTTATTTAGTGCAACAACAATCTCTGCAGCACCCAATAATGCGTCATTGCGTAATGGCATTGGAACAGAACCTGTGTGACCGGCCAAGCCCTTAAGCGTTACTGTTAGCCACAATGGACCTGATATTCCTGTTACAATGCCAATTGGTTTTTTTGCCAAATCTAAAACCGGACCTTGTTCAATATGCAATTCAAGAAAGCAAAAAATGCTACCTTCTTTATATTCTGATTCTTTGAATTTTGTGATATCACAGCCGAAATCTTTTAATGCCTCTGCTCTTGAAATTCCATCCTTATCTTTCCTTTCCACATCTCCATCTTCTAGTTTGCCTAAGATACCTTTCGAACCAAAAAGTCCTTTATTAAATCGCCATCCTTCTTCATCAGCAAATGAAATAATTTCGACAGATCGATCTGGAATAATACCATTTTCTTTCATGGTCATTGCCACTTCAATCGCGCACAACACACCTGCAACACCATCAAATCTTCCACCGTAAGGTTGAGAATCCAAATGAGAGCCCATCATTAATACAGGCAATTCAGCTTTTTTACCTTGAAGTCGTCCAATAAGATTTCCGAAATGATCAATTCGTGTGGTCATTCCTGCATCATGCATCCAAGATGAAGCCAAGTGAAATGCTTGTTTTTCCAATGCAGAGTGAGCAGGACGACATGTTCCGGTTTCACCTAATTTTCCAATTTCACTCATGGCTTCAAAATGTTGTTGAAGCCTATTGCTATTTATTTTCAAAAGAAATTGTTTTAATTGTTATTAATGATCATTCAGCGGCAACCCTCTTTTTTGATATTCAATCCAATTGATGTATTCCGGACCAACACGATGCTCTTCCATGGTAATGCAACTATCAACCGGACAAACTAGTTGACATAAATTACAGCCCACACATTCTTCGTCCTTTATTGAATAAGTATTATAAGGCTGTCCCTTTGCTAAATCAATAGCCTGATGCGATGTGTCTTCGCAGGCAATATAACACAACCCGCAATGGATGCACTTGTCCTGATTGATTTTAGCAACATGATGATAGTTGATATCCAGATCTTCCCAATGAACAATATTATCTACAGACTTACCAATAAAGTCTTCTAATGTATTAAAACCTTTTTCATCCATCCAGTTGTTTAATCCTTCGATCATATCTTCCACAATTCTGAAACCGTGTTTCATCGCTGCAGTACAAACCTGTACATTACTGGCACCGAGCAACATAAATTCAACAGCATCTTTCCAAGTACTAACGCCACCTATACCCGAAACAGGAACATGTTTCGTTTTTTCATTTTGAGCAATGGTAGTTAAGAATTTCAAAGCGATTGGCTTTACAGCTGGTCCACAATAGCCACCAAATACACTTTTACCGGCCACATATGGATTGGGAACCAATGTATCCAAATCGACACCAGTAACAGATTGTATGGTATTAATCAAAGACAGTGCATTCGTACCTGCTTCAACAACCGCACTACCTGTGGGAACAACGGAATGTACATTAGGAGTCAGTTTCGTAATAACAGGAATAGTGGCTTTTTCCATTACCCATTCCACTACCATTCTGGCAATTTCAGGATCTTGTCCAACTGCAGCACCCATACCTCTTTCTGTCATTCCATGAGGGCAACCGAAATTCAACTCCAATCCATGAGCACCGGTATCTTCCACTTTTTTAATTAATTCATGCCAGCTTTTTTTATCGTTATCCGCCATTAAAGAAACAATCATTGCCCTGTCGGGGAATAATTTGATACACTCAACAATTTCTTTGAGATTAATGTCTAATGGACGATCACTGATTAACTCAATATTATTAAAACCCATTACTTTATGTCCGCCATAATTAACGGCAGAATATCTTGAAGAAACATTCTTAACCTGCGAGCCCAGTGTTTTCC
>CALPIT020000114.1 GCA_943323705.2 Streptomyces griseus | reverse complement strand
CTCTGCCAACGGATTATACTCCTGTTGTTATTGGCTTTGCCATTTTCTACTTAATCTTGTTTTATTGGTTGGGCAGAAGGAAATTGGTTAAAGGAGATTTGTAATCATTTCTTTAACAGATTTTTCAAAGCCATTTCTATCGATGGAAATAAAAATGTAAATCCAGTATTTCTAATTTTTTCACAATTTACATTAGTGCTTTTTAAAACTTCTATGCTTCTTTCACCCATCATAATTTTCAAAACAAACTTGGGAACGTAAGATGGAATGTAGAAAAAGCCTTTCATGATTTTTGCCAAACTAAGCGTAAGTGTTTTATTGCTTACAGGTTCCGGTGCTACTGCATTGTAGCTTCCATTCAGATTTTCGTTTTCAATAGCATGGATAAAAATCCTGCATAAGTCATCGATATGAATCCAACTCACTATTTGCTTGCCATTTCCTAATATACCGGCTATGCCTAAACGAATCGGTTTCATAAATTCTACCAGTGCGCCTCCTTTTGTACTCAGCACAATACCGGTTCTTATTTTACAAACCCTAATGCTCATTTTTGTCGCAGGCTCAATACTCTCTTCCCATAATTTGCAGGTTTCCCCAAGAAAGTGTCCATCAGCAGGGTCGATTTCTACAAACTGATAATTTTCTTTTACATCAGGGCCATACCATCCAATAGCTGATGCACTGATAATGGCTTTTACTTTATGGGGATTGTTTTGAAGTGAATGTATGATGAGTTCACTACTCTTAATTCTGCTGTCTTGAATTTCCTTTTTGTAGGCAGCGGTCCATTTTTTGTCTACAACACCTGCACCAGCCAGATGGATGATGTAATCGGCTTTTGAAAGGGCTACAGGATCGATATATTTGTTGTTGATGTCCCAATGGGCATAATCAACAGCTGAATTATTAGTTGAATTATTTGTTGAACGGGTGAGTATTGTCACTGAATACCCTTTCTCTGCTAGCATATTACAGAGCGCATGTCCCACAAGTCCTGTGCCGCCTGTAATCAAAACATTTTTTTCATTTTTCATCATTTTCTCTAACAATTTATTGCTCCTTTTGTTTGATTAAAGATACTTTTGTTTTACTGATAATTTATCCGAACAACTTAGTATATGAAGTCTGCATTTTTTTTATTGATACAAGTTTTATTCTTTTCAAACAGCTTTTGTCAGAAAGTTATTTACACCGAGCCCCAAAAAAAAGATAATGCCAGCATGAAGTTTGAGATTCTGGGCAAATTTAGTTCCGGTTTGTTGGTGTATAAAAATGTGTCACGTCAACATAGCATTGCAGTTTATGATAAAGAGATGCAATTGTTGTCTGAAAACAATCTTGATTTTATACCCGACAAAATTATTGATATTGATTTTGTCTGTTATCCTGATCATTTTTTTATCATCTACCAATACCAAAAAAATAATATCGTTTTTTGTTCAGCGGTTGATGTGGCAGATAATGGCAATGTGATTTCCGGTCCTTTCATGCTAGAATCAACTTCAATTTCTTTTTTGACAAACAATAAAATATATTCAACTGCATATAGCGAAGACAAAACCAAAATCCTTCTTTACAAACGTTATATCAAGAATGATAAACTAGATTTTCTAGCAGTTGTTTTTGACGCCAAATTCAATCCTGTAGATAGTTTGTCAAAAATTCTTTCAATTAATCAACGCAAAGAAATGTACAGTGATTTATCGGTTGATAATGAAGGCAATTTTATTTTCGCTCAAACAATCAGAAAAAATGCCAGTTCGCCTGCTACTGCCATGAAGGTTTTTATTCATCAATTACACAACGACAGTTTGCAAGCCATCAACGTTCCACTTGATGAAAAAGCGGCGAATTTGCCCATGATCAAAATCGACAACAGAAATAAAAAATATTTACTCAATACTTTTTATTACAGTGAAAACGAAAGAAATATTGAAGGGCTTTTGTCAATATCTATTGGTGTAAATGATTTCAACAAATTTCAAACCTCATTTAATGCATTTTCATCAGAAAGAAAATCAACAGGCAGTAATTTCAATGTTACTTACGATAATTTGATTCCCAAAAATATCATACTTAGAAAATCAGGTGGCTTCATATTGATTGCTGAAGATTTCTATAATGAATCGCTATATGATGATAACAGATGGAATCGCTATGACCCTTATAATCCTAACATGCCATTTAATTCTAGCAATGGTTATTTTATGAACAGTCCGTATTATAACAGTTATCGACCATATGGCAACAGCTTTGATCAAACCCGTTCAAGATATTACTATAATAACATTTTCATTGCGGATGTTGACAGCAGTTTGCAAACCACATCTATAAATGAAATCAACAAACGTCAATTTGAAACTGATAATGATAATAATTTGTCTTTTTGTTTCATGAATACCGGAAAAGAAATTCATTTCATGTTTATTGAAAATGCCTTGGATAAATCTTTAATTACTGATAATGTCCTTTCAACCAATGGTAATGTAAGAAAGTTCCCAATCATCAGAAATGAACAACGTAACTATGAATTCATGCCTAAATTAGCCAAACAGGTTGGTTCCAATTTGATGGTAGTTCCATTTTTATATTTTAATAAGATAGGTTTCGCTAAAATTGAATTATAAAGTTCAAAGCATGAATCACATTTTTTTAAGTTCAATTATTTAAGCATTTTTGCAGTCAACTATCATTTAAACAAATCATTCTAATTGTGTTAGGCAACTTTAAATCAAATCTCCCTTTTAATAATTTCTTGTTGTTGATTTATGGATTGATGATTAAATGGCCGATGTTCATGCATCCCGTCATGCCTACCATAACTAAAGAGGATAGTTATTTGTACAAAATTTGTATTGATTCACTAAATATAGCATTCAAAGGCAATAAATTGATGTTTGCTGTACTGGCTTTTTTGTTGCTTTACGTTCAGTCTTTATTGTTAAATGAAATTGTAAACAAGAATAAATTATACCCTAAGCCCAATCACCTCACGGCTATGTGTTATTTATTGCTCACATCTTTGTTTTCACAATGGTACGTGTTGAGTCCGGTAATGATTGTAGCTACATTACTTATATTGGTCATCGCAAGGCTTTGCAAATTGCAACATGTACATGAAGCCAATAAAACATTTTACAACATAGGTTTGATGCTAGGCTTAAGCATGTTGATTTATTTTCCTTCTATTGTTTTTTTGTTGTTGATATTTATTGGTTTGAGCATTACTAGGGCATTTAGATTACCAGAGTGGGTCATTGTAATTCTTGGAGTAATCACACCAATTTATTTGTTTTGGTCTGCTATTTTCTTAATGAAATATAATGTCAAATTATTAAACCCCATTCTAGGCATCAGTATCCCGAATATTCAATTTTCTATTTATGATTGGATAGCTTTGGTTATTATTTTGATAACTGTTTTCATTGGTTTTGTGTTTATACAGAACAATATGAGAAAACTACTGGTACAATCTCGTAAAAGCTGGACGATATTTTTCCTGTTTTTGTTTTTTGCATTAATGCTTCCATTTTTAAATACCCATTCCAGCATGGGTTTTTACCTGTTAACGATCATTCCGCTTTCCGTAATAGCCGCTTCTTCCTTCCATTTTCCCGGCAGAAGATGGTTCCCAGTATTTTCTCACTGGTCACTTTTTATTTTAGCCACAATTATGGGATATTATTTTGTGATACATTAATGGGCTTAATGTAAATTTGCGGCACCTTACAATTAAAACATTAGACATGAAATTTGGAGTAGTCGTTTTCCCAGGTTCAAACTGCGATAGAGACATGATCGAAGCTTTGCAGCATGATTTGAATAAAGAAGTCATCACACTTTGGCATAAAGACAAGGATATCAGTATGTTTTCTACTGAAGATTGTATCGTTTTACCCGGTGGATTTAGCTATGGAGATTACTTGAGATGCGGCGCTATCGCACGTTTTAGCCCGATGATGCAAAGTGTAATTGATTTTGCCAATAATGGAGGTAAAGTACTTGGCGTTTGTAATGGATTTCAGATACTTTGCGAAAGCGGATTGCTTCCTGGCGTGTTGCTGAAAAATGCGAACCAGCAGTTTATTTGTAAAAATGTGTATTTGAAAGATATGCTTGATTCGTCTCAGAAGCCTTTGCAAATTCCAATTGCTCACGGAGAGGGCCGATATTTTGCAGAAAAATCAGTTCTTGATCAATTATATGCCAATAATCAGATTATTTACAAGTATTGCAATGAAAATGGCGAGATTACTCCTGCAGCCAATCCGAATGGCACTACAGACAACATCGCCGGTATTTGTAATGAAAACAGAAATGTTTTTGGTATGATGCCACATCCGGAAAGAGCCTGCAGCAAGGATTTGGCCAATCAAGATGGAAAAATGGTCTTTAACACTCTGTTTCAGTTAGATGATGTGATGATTTAACATTTATTAGTTCAAATAAAAATATTGAGTGTATATATTTACAATCGCTAAAAAAAAATTATGAAATACCCATAAGAGAAAGTCTCACAACATACGGGGATTAGTATCTAGGGTATAACATGTGACAATAACGAAAAATTAAAATAAACACATGAAAAAAATATTTTTTGCATTAATGTTCTTGTTTGCCATAAACTTTGCCTTTGCTCAAGTTGAAAATCCAGTTTCCTGGACATTCACTGCAAAGAAAATTTCTGCCAAGCAATATGAGCTTCACATGAGCGCCGCTGTTGATGGAAACTGGCACATCTACGCGCAAGATGCAGGCGAGGGGCCCGAACCCACTAGCTTTACATTTGTAAAAAATCCATTGGTCAAATTAGATGGCAAAGTGAAAGAAATTGGTAAACTAGAAAGTCATTATGATGCAAATTTCAAATCAACTCTTAAATTTTACAATGGAAAAGTTGATTTTGTGCAGAAAGTAAATGTGAAATCAACGGCCAATACAGTAATTAAAGGTTCAGTTTTGTTCATGGTTTGTAATGACAAAAGATGCCTACCTCCAAAAGAAATTCCATTTTCCATCAAGTTGGAAAGTAAATAACTTTAATTTCAAATCTAATCCCGAAATCAATCGGGATTTTTTATTTTTACAACATGAACGTGTATAAATCAATTCCCCTTCTTTTTGTAGCTTTTTTATTCTCAATCATTACATCTGCTCAGGACAGCACAACGATGTCTGTTTCCAGTGGAACATTGGATGCTGCTCCAATTAAATGGACCGTCGGTTTTGAAAAACTAAATGATACTCAAATCAAGTTGTCGGTTAAGGGAGAAATACCCAAATCTTGGCATATTTATGCAACTGATGTCGTAGAAGAGTTAGCTGGTCCAGTTGTATTTATTGATGACTCAACTTTAAGTGCAGAAAAATTAGTAATAAGTTCCAAAACGGCAAGTATCAATGATGAAGTTTTTGAAAACAAACAAAAGCTCGTTTATCAAGATAGCCTTGTATTTACTCAATTGGTTACCTGTAATGCTGTTTTTCCTGCTGCAATAAAAATCCTCTTAAAATATGAAGCCGCCAGTGGTAACAATTTTATCACTGATGAACAGAAAATTAAAGTAGTTATCAATCAAAGTGCATCAGCAGAAAAAACGTTTTCTATTTTGAAGCCTTCGATTGATATTAATAAACCGCTAAGCCAATGTGGTGTTGCTCAACAACCGGAAGAAGATACCATGTCGAAAAGTTTGATGGGCATTTTCTTTATTGGCTTTTTGGGCGGATTGATTGCTTTGCTCACTCCTTGTGTGTTTCCAATGATTCCATTAACCGTTTCATTTTTCACCAAAAAAGCACATTCAAAAAAAGAAGGCGTTTCAAATGCTTTTTTATATGGCTTTTTTATCTTCTTGATTTATGTATTATTGAGTTTGCCGTTTCATTTTTTAGATTCTATCAATCCTGAATTTTTAAATAACATCTCCACGAACGTTTATTTGAATGTTGTCTTCTTTATTGTATTTGTATTTTTCGCTTTTTCATTTTTTGGGTTTTATGAAATCACTCTGCCGGCAGGCATTTCATCCGGTGCAGATAGCAAAGCAGGAGTTGGAAATATCTTGGGTATTTTCTTTATGGCCTTGACTTTGGCGTTGGTTTCATTTTCTTGTACGGGTCCTATTTTAGGTTCTCTACTCGCTGGTTCTTTGGCAACAAATGGGGGAGCCATGCAACTTACTTTCGGTATGGGAGGATTTGGATTGGCTTTGGCATTGCCATTTGCGCTGTTTGCTATGTTCCCTAAATGGTTACATTCTATACCCAAATCAGGTGGCTGGTTAAATACCGTGAAAGTTGTTTTAGGATTCCTTGAACTGGCACTGGCATTTAAATTTTTATCGAATGCCGATTTGGTAAAACATTGGGGTATTTTAAAAAGAGAAATTTTTATCGGTGTTTGGATTATTGTAGGATTTTTATTGAGTTTATATATTTTGGGGAAGATTAAATTCAAGCACGATAGTCTTTATCCAAATATTACAAAAGCCAGAAAAATATTGGGTTATCTGGTGTTACTTTTCACGTTGTATTTGATTCCCGGAATTACGAATACCAAATGGGCCAATTTGAAATTAATCAGCGGCTTCCCGCCACCGTTATATTATAGCATTTACGAAAAGAAATCAGATTGTATTTTCAATCTGAGATGCACAAAGGATTACACAGAAGGGTTAGAAATGGCAAAAGCAGAGAAAAAGCCCATTTTACTCGACTTTACGGGCTATGCCTGTGTGAATTGCAGAAGAACAGAAGAGAATATCTGGAGTGATGCTGAGGTAAATAAAATGATGGTAGATAATTTTATTGTTGTTTCATTGTATGTTGATGATAAAAAAGCGTTGCCTGTATCACAACAGTTTACTTACAAAACAAAAGATGGTGCTAATAAAGAAATCGTTACTTACGGAGATTTATGGGCCACTTTTGAAACGGAGAATTTTGCTAACAACGCACAGCCTTTATATGCGATCATCAACACTGAAGAGGTTTTATTGAATCATCCTGTTGGTTATACGGATAGTAAATCTGATTATTTGAAGTGGTTAACTTGCGGACTTGAGACTTTCCAAAAAAAATAGCAACTCTCAAATGAATGAGAGTTGCTAAATGGTTTCAGGGGTATACAAAAATATTAAAGGGCGATTTGTTTTTCTGTCATCATTTTGCGAAGGTTAATCAAACCATAACGCATTCTTCCTAAAGCAGTGTTGATGCTGCAGTTGGTCAAATCAGCGATTTCTTTAAAGCTTAAATCAGCATAGTGACGTAAGATGATAACTTCTTTTTGATCTTCAGGAAGCATGTCTACCATCTTTCTAACACGGTCGTGACTTTGACCAGCCATAATTTTTTGATCAGCACCGGCTTCAGAGAAGTTCAATACTTCGAAAATATCATGATCATCGCTGGTTTTGATGCTTGGGCTTCTTTTTACTTTTCTGAAATGATCAACACACATGTTGTGAGCGATACGCATTGCCCATGGTAAGAATTTACCTTCGTCTGTATAACGACCATTTCTTAAAGTGTCGATAATACGGATAAACACATCCTGGAAAATGTCTTCAGCTAAATACTTGTCTTTTACTAATAAGTAAATAGATGTGAAAATTTTGTCTTTGTAACGCTCAACTAATTCAGAAAGAGCATTTGCATTTCCGTCCATGTAAGAACGTACTAATTGTTGATCGGTTAGAGTAGAAAGATTTTTCATGATAACTACAGGTTTTAATTGGTTAAAGGATTTTTGGTTTAATATTCCAAAAGAGAGAGAATTTTCGCGGAAGCTGCTTTGTAGTAACTCATGGCGGCTTTTCACTTCGATTGGATATTGGACTTCAAAAATAGAGTTAAAAATTACGAATCAAAATATTTTTAAAACATTTTTTGCGTAAAATCAAAAATCGAGTACTAGTGCTCAGAAACCATACGTAGTTTTACGCAGTATATTTATCAACAAAGGCTAAAACCCTAGTATTATCCGCATTCTTGGCCTATTTTCGCAGTATTATATGGG
>CALPIT020000113.1 GCA_943323705.2 Streptomyces griseus | reverse complement strand
TAAAACCAAGAATAATGCGGTTGCCATTGGTGCCGGTAATGTTGATGATACCCAATGCAATTCTTTTGTGAAGATTCCATTTTTCAATGGCGATGCCCAAAAAGAAACCTCCCATGAATAAGTAGATGATGGAATCTGAGTATGATTTGGTAACGTCTTTAATAGACGAAATATTAAATACCGGAAATAAAACGATGGGTAATAAAGCAACTACAGCCAATGGCAAAGCGTCTAACACCCACCAGCTGATCATCAATACAGCGATTGACAAAACTAGATTAGGTTTAGTTGCAAGCGAGAAAGGATTCACAATAACAAATACTAAAAACAGCAGTACACCTGTGATTAAAGCCAGCTCTTTTTTATTGAATTCAAACCATTTTTTCAATTGAATATATTTAAGTCGAAATGTAAAAGTAAAAAATTGAAGAACTCCCTTTTTTAAAATTTTGAATTTTTACTTTTGAATTTGTAGATTTTATTCCAAGTACTCAATGTAAAAAGAAAAATCAGCATAAACTAAATTGAAAATCATTGCCCTCAAAATATTAATTGCCTCCTCAAAACTGAAATGCTAATTTTGCACCATGTTCAGATTTTTACTGTTTATTATGCTGGTTTGTTGTACTTCTGCTTTTGCCCAGCGAAAACTAGAAGCCCAAAGAACAAATAATCCTCCAAAGATAGATGGCCGAATAATAGAAAGCAATTGGAGTATCGCCATACCAGCCGATAGTTTCATCACCAGTTCTCCCGATTATGGAAAGCCTGCAACCAAAAAGACGCAGGTGTGGGTTTTATATGATGATGAAGCCATTTATGTAGCAGCAAAACTTTTCGATAATCCTAAAGAAATAAAAAAACAGCTGACGGCAAGAGATAAAGAACAAAGACAGAATGTAGATTTTTTCACTGTATGCTTTGACACGTACAATGATCATCAAAATGCATTTCAATTTACAGTTACCTCCAGAAACGTACAATCTGATGCACGTATTTCGCAAACGGCTGATGTTGATTACAGCTGGGATGCCGTTTGGGAAAGCAATGTGAAATTTGTTGAAGACGGTTGGGTGCTAGAAATGAAAATACCTTACATATCCCTTCGTTTTTCTCAGGCGGAGGTTCAACATTGGGGAATCAATTTCAATCGCTTTACCAGAAAGAATAATGAAAGTGCATATTGGAGTCCTATCAACCCAAACATTGATGGATTTGTGAATCAGTTTGGAAACCTCGAAGGCGTTACTCATATCAAGCCGCCGTTGAGGCTTTCTTTTCTTCCATACATTAGTACTGGTTACAGGAGCACACCCACATCCAATGGGCGCGACAATCAGTGGTTGCGCAGTGGTGGCATGGATGTAAAATGGGGTGTGAATGAAAGTTTTACTTTGGATGCTACACTGGTTCCCGATTTCGGTCAGGTGATATCCGACAACAATGTGCTCAACCTTTCACCTTATGAAGTTCGTTTCCAGGAAAACAGACCATTTTTTACCGAAGGCACCGAACTTTTTAATAAAGCAGGTTTGTTTTATAGTAGAAGAATCGGATTAACGCCTAATGGTTATTATGATGTGAACGATTTGGCAGCAGGAGACAGCAACATAAATATTGTAAACAATCCTGGGGTTACCCAATTAATCAATGCGGTAAAATTTTCGGGAAGAAACAAAAAAAATATTGGTATAGGCGTATTCAATGCAGTAAGCGCCACAATGTATGCGACAGTAAGAGATAAAAGAACCGGCTCTACACAAAAAATACAGACGGCGCCATTGACCAATTACAATGTATTTGTTATCGACAAGGCATTGAAAGGAAGGTCTTCTATAACATTCACCAATACAAATGTGATTAGAAGCGGCAGCTCACATGATGCCAATGTTTCTGCACTAGACTTTTCATTTTTTGATAAGAAGAACATCTATGCCTTAACTGGCACTGCCCGTTACAGTATGATTAGTGGCGACCTTAATGAAAACGGATACAATACCCAATTGAGTGTAAAAAAAGTAAGTGGTAAGTTTCAGTTTGAAATTGGACAAAACATAGAGTCGGAGCATTATAATCCTAATGATTTGGGCTACTTGCAAGCACCGAACGAATTCAGCACCAGTGCTTCTTTTGCTTATAAACAACTGACACCCACAAAACATTTTTTAACATACGTGTATTCTCTGAGTGCGGATAACAGCTATCTGTATACGCCAATGAAATGGAGTGATTTTAGAGTGGGCGGTAGTGCATTTTATTTTTTCAAAAATTTCTGGGACCTCACCATTATGTTTGAATCTAAGCCAGTGTGGCAGCATGATTATTTCGAATTGAGAACGCCAGGCAAGATGGTGAGAATGATGCCTTGGCAGTACTTTGGCATCAGTGGAAGTTCGGATAGCCGTAAACGTTTTTTTGCCGGATTGGATGTGGGTTATGCGAACACTACGGCATTCAAAAATTCAAATTTCTATAGAGGCGACTTTAATATTCGTTACCGTTTCAGCGATAGGTTGAGTATTGAACTTCAAACAGGTGGAAGTGTTGATCGCGGTAATGTGGGCTATGCCTTTCAACGGGAGTCTAACGGAGATCCTATCATCGGTTGGAGAGATGTGAAGCAGTATACCAATGTGCTTTCCGGTATGATCAATTTCACTCCCAGAATGTTTATGACTTTAAGAGCCAGACATTATTGGAGTAAAGTAAATTATTTTAATTTTTACAATGTGGATGAAAATGGCTACTGGACAGACAGACCGTTCATTGCCGGTAACGACGATAATTACAATGCTTACAATCTTGATATGTTTTACACTTGGGATTTCATGTATGGAAGTCGTTTCATCTTAGGATGGAAAAACTGGTTGCCGGGCGATGCAGCAGTTGATGGTTCCACAAATCCTGGATATATAAAAAATATGAGGCAAGTTTTGACGAAACCACAGGGCAGAGAAATTACAGCTCGGCTAATTTACTTTCTTGACCATAGAAAATTGAAGAGAACAAAGCGTTTAACAACATAATAATGCCTCAGCTTTTCTTACCTTTACACCCGAAAAACAAGGAATATCATGAGTGAAATAGTTATACCGGCACCATTAACCGCCAAAGATTTTGCAACCGATCAGGAAGTGCGCTGGTGTCCAGGTTGTGGAGATTACTCAATATTGGCACAAGTACAGAAAGTGATGCCTACTTTGGGTATTCCTAGAGAGAATATTGTTATCATTTCAGGGATTGGTTGCAGCAGTCGTTTCCCTTATTATATGAACACGTATGGCATGCACAGTATTCATGGACGTGCGACAGCTGTGGCGAGTGGTTTAAAAGCAGCCAGACCAGAGTTAAGTGTTTGGATTGTAACCGGAGATGGAGATAGCTTAAGTATCGGTGGTAATCACACGATTCATTTGTTAAGAAGAAATTTTGATGTGAATGTGTTGATGTTCAACAACCAGATTTATGGTTTGACTAAAGGACAATATTCACCTACATCAGAAGAACATAAAATTACCAAGAGTACGCCATTTGGAAGTATAGATCATCCGTTTAATCCATTGGCTTTGGCAATGGGCGCAGATGGAAGTTTCATTGCCCGTTCGATGGATCGTGATCCTAAACATTTGCAGGCGATGTTGCTTAGAGCCAATGCACACAAAGGAACTTCATTTTTAGAGATTTATCAGAACTGTAATATTTTTAATGATGGTGCTTTTGAAGTATTTACAGAAAAAGGGAGTAAGATGGAAGAAATTATTTTCTTAGAGCAAGGTAAACCGTTAGTATTTGGTGCGAATCAAAATAAAGGTATCAAACTTGATGGATTTAAACCTGTAGTGGTGGAGTTGACTGAAGGCGTTTCTGTAAATGATTTATGGATACATGATGAAAGAGATTTTTACAAAGCACAGATATTGGTGAGAATGTTTGATGATCCTTCTTCACAAGGACATTTGCCAAGACCATTCGGCGTTTTTTATCAAACGGAAAGAGCTTGCTACGAAGATATCATGACCATGCAAATTGAAGAGCTTATTGCACAAAAAGGCAAAGGCGATTTGGATAAATTGCTGAGAGGAAGTGAGACGTGGACGATTGGGTAGCCTCCCCTAGCCCCTCCGAAGGAGGGGGATGGTAATGCGAGGCGTTTGGGGAATTTTTTAGCAGAATTTTTTTGTAAGCTTTTTATTTAGTTTTGATGCAAGATTCAATATTTCCAAAACACATTCTTATTGCAGGCGCCTCTGGAATGGTGGGTTCGCATTTATTAGACATTTGCATTCAATCTGAAGAGATTGAAAAGGTTTTTATTCTTTCCCGAAATCCATCAGCTCATCTTCATCAAAAAGTAAAAGAGATTATTGTGAATGATTTTTTGAATTATGATAAAATCATTCCAATGATTAAGGATATAGATGTCGTGTTTTTTTGTGTCGGCGTTTATACGGGAGCGGTAGATAGAGATACTTTTAGAACCATTACGATTGATTATCCTGTTGAATTGGCTAAAGCGGTGTATACACACTCGCCCGCTTCCAAATTTATTTTACTTAGTGGTGCAGGTGCCGACAGAACAGAGAAAAGTAAAGTGATGTTTGCCAAAGACAAAGGCATTGCAGAAAATAAACTTTTTGATATTTACGGGAATCATTTTCATAGTGCGCGTCCGGGATATATTTATCCAACTATCAAAAGAAATGAACCGAATTTGAGCTATGCTTTTTTCAGGATACTCTATCCCATCATAAAACTATTGGGGAAGAAATATAGTATTACTTCACTTGAATTGGCAAAAGCTATGTTTGCAATTGGCATGAACAAGCAAGAACAAACGGTGTTTGAAAATGATGAGTTGAGGAAGATGTTAGGTTAGATACCATCTAATGACATCATAAGAAACCATCGGGATTGATTATTATAAAAATGAAAAGGGGATTTTGGATTTAGTGAGAATATGAACGGACAAATTCCTTTGGCTCTCTTAGAGACCAGTCGAAGGCCAGCACTAATTCGCATTTCTAGACAGACGCGTTTTCGATTTGAAAGCAAATTTATAGATAAACAAACGCTTTAACTTTAGCATTTTGAGTAAGAATAAATTCGAGTTAATCCTTAAAAAAAGCTGACAATTGAATAATTTTGCCGAACGCATGAAGCAATCAAACAAAATGAATTCTAGGGTCATCGAAAATTATTCGAGATTAAAATATGCTGTTTTTTTATTTCCCTCTTTTTTGTTATTGACAATCGCGATGTATCTCTATTTTCAAAATGCACTTAATATAAATGGTTATATCAACATTCAAAAAGAAGTCTTTTATTCTCTGAATTCACATTTGGCTCAATTTCCAATTATTGAGTACAACCTCACCCAAATTGGAGATGCCCTTATTTTTTTATCCTTAATGAGTGTTTTCATCATTTATGTTCCGGAAATTTGGAAGGCCTTGATACCTGGATCGCTGCTGTCGATGATTTTATCCCGCGGTCTAAAAAACCTATTTACTGTACCTAGGCCTGCAGCCATTTTGGATACTCATACGTTTTTCATCGTTGGTGAGATGCGTCCTGGTTTCAGCAGCTTGCCCTCCGGACATTCGATTACCATCTTTACCACACTTACCATTTTGTTGTTTGCCTTTATGCCACAGAAAATGCTCCACCGTTTTTTTTGGACATTCTCATTCTTGGTCACAGGTATGTTGCTTGCATTCACAAGAGTGGGAGTGGGAGCGCATTTCCCTCTTGATGTTATAATTGGAAGTATAATCGGATATTTTTCTGCACTTGCCGGAATATTTATAAGTAGAAAAAATGCGGTTTGGTCATGGTTGGAAAACAAAAAATACTTTCCTGTATTTCTACTCTTACTGCTGGTTTGTGTTGTGTTGATAGTAATTAAAATCATGGAGGACCCTTTACCGGTTTATGTCCTAACCCTACTAGTAACCTTATTTTCACTTTATAAAATCTCCGATGTTTACTTTAAAAAATAATATGCAAACGGTGAGATTTGCTTGGGGCGTTAGCTTAATCAATCTGATTTTATTTCACCTGCCGTTTTTTCGTTTTGTATTTCGAAACCTTGATTATGTGAGTATTAACGGAATGACAATCGTTTTGAGTTTGTTGATTTTGATACTGGTATTGAATTTTTTTGTTTTTTATATCCTGTTTTCCCTTTCCCATACTGTCGGTAAATTTTTACTGACCTTGTTTTTTATTTTGAATGCGCTTTCTCTTTACTTCGTCAACACGTACAGTGTCATTATAGACGAGAGTATGATTGGCAATGTCTTCAATACCAATTATGAAGAGTCGAGTAGCTTTTTTTCCTTAAAACTGATATTGTATATTTTGATATTGGGTGTGTTGCCTTCCATATTCATCATCAGAACCAAACTGACCAATGCTCCTCGAAAGTCTTTTTTCAAGACGATTCTATTTTCGTTTTTGTTTATCGCTATTATGGTTTTTGCAAATGCCAGCAATTGGCTTTGGATTGATAAAAATTCTAAAAGCTTGGGTGGACTTGCTATGCCTTGGTCTTATTCAATAAATACTTCCCTATTTTATGTACATGATTATCAAAAAAACAAAAAGGAAATTCTTTTGCCTACTGCAACTATCAAAGACAGTTCAAAATCAATTGTGATACTTGTGATAGGGGAGTCAGTCAGAAGCAAAAACTTTTCGTTGTATGGATATGAAAAGAATACCAATCCATACTTATCACAGACAAAAAATCTTTACCATTTCAATGCCACGTCTTTTGCTACTTACACTACAGCCGGCATCAAGGCAATTCTTGAACACACTCATACTGATGAACTTTATGAAATCTTGCCCAACTATCTGAACAGAAACAATGTGGATGTGATTTGGAGAAGCACCAATTGGGGAGAGCCGCCTGTTCATATCAAAAATTATTTCAACAAAGCCGCACTACAAAAAGACTGCAGTGGTGATTCGTGCGAATATGATGAAATTTTGCTCAAAGGACTTAAAGAACAGATTCTTGCATGCAAAAACAATAAGGTTTTTGTAGTGTTGCACACCAGTGCCAGTCATGGTCCCACTTACAGTAAAAAATACCCTCCACGATTCGAAACTTTTAAACCAGTTTGTAATAGTGTTGAGTTGGGCAATTGTTCGCAAACAGAATTGATTAATGCCTATGACAATACAATCGTTTATACTGATTATCTTCTGCATAAGCTGATTGAGAACCTTAAAGAAATGCCTGAATACAAGAGTTCCATGTTTTTCGTTTCTGATCACGGCGAGTCGCTTGGTGAAAAAAATCTGTACATGCATGGTATGCCAAGAAGGATCGCTCCGAAGGAACAGTATGAAATTCCATTTTTGGTTTGGTTATCAGATAATAGTAACAAACAACTGAAGCCGCTTCCTGAGTTGAACCAGAATCATGTCTTCCACAGTGTGTTGAATTTCTTGGGCCTTCAAAGTCCTGTATATGATGAGCAAATGAATATATTCAAATAAGTGAGGTAATTAAAAACTTGGTGATTGAAAATATTTCATTTTATCTAACCACGAATTCACGAATTCTTATATTGTGTGGAAGGGAATCCATTAACACTAATTCGAAGTAATACCGATTGGATATCTGTAATGGTCCAATGAAATTTTTACTTGAATAGTTATTTCCATCGATATCTCCCAATAAGTAAAACACTCCAAATTATAGGTGAAATCACCTTTTGTTTCTTTAATTTTTTTATTTGTTTTGAATGCAAAAAATTAATAATTGCATTGCATTTTAGTAACTTAAAAGTTACCTTTGTATGAATAAGATTAGAGAAGTTGTCGCCTATAAAAATCATTTTGAAGATTTTTTGAAATCACAACCGATAAAAATCCAGAATAAAATATTTAAAGTCATCGAAGCCGTAGAAACGATTGAGATGATACCGGCTAATTATTTAAAACATATCAGTGGTATCAAAGGGCTTTATGAAATCAGGATACAACTTGGTTCTAACATATGGAGAGTATTTTGTTTTTTTGATAAAGGTCGC
>CALPIT020000112.1 GCA_943323705.2 Streptomyces griseus | reverse complement strand
TAAGATTTGTTTTCCTTTTGTTAGGCTTTCAATTTTTTCATTTGTATAGTGTCTGATGGTAAGCATCGACAAATTCCTTTCCAGCTCTACATCAAAAATAGCCGAAGCTGCTGCTGCCAATTGATCGATTTTTTCGGCATGGTCGTCGAAGCAACAGATTAATGAGATTGCCGTGTGTTGAGATACATTTGGACGCAATCTTATTTGACTGAATAATTCATGCAATTCCTGAACCGGCTTGTCATCCACAAAAGAAAAATCCTTCGATTTAAATTGAATCATCACCTGTTTTTCCTTGTTTACAATAATAGGAGGAAGGTTTTTACTGATCGCTTTACTGATAATAGTTCCCTTTAAACTAGGGTCAAGAAAGCTTTTTACCAATAAAGGAATGTTTTTATTTTGAAGCGGCTTGATGGTTTTAGGATGTATTACCTGAGCGCCGTAGTAAGCCATTTCAATCACTTCGGTGAAACTCAATTCGTGTAAAATAGAGGCATCGGGATATTTTTTGGGATCGGCACTCATTACCGCATCTACATCTTTCCATATGGTTACGGATTCTCCATTTAGCAAATTTGCAAAAATGGCTGCTGAATAATCACTGCCTTCTCTTCCTAAAGTTGTGCTTTCATTTTCATCGGTGGCGCCTATAAATCCTTGTGTGATAACAATATCAAATTCATCAAAAAGTGGTAATACAGAATCTTTAACACGGTTATCAGTAAATTCCCAATCAATAGCGGCATCTCTGAAATTATCATCTGTTCTGATGATATCTCTTACATCCAGCCATTTTACTTTTGATTTTTGTTCTTCCAAATAATGGCTTAAAATACTACTACTGAACAACTCGCCGCAACATACAATCTGGTCGTAATAATAGTCATAATGTCTTACAGGCTTGTCGTGTAGCAACCATTCGATTTCTGTAAATAAATCCTTGAGTTTGTTTTCAGAAGCTTGCCAATGGGTTACATTCAGGTATTTCACCAAATCAAGATGATTGTTTTTCAATTGCTCAAAAAGTTGCAATGCTTCATCCTTGCGACCTTCAAAATAAGCATTCACAATGGTTTCAAGTGCATTGGTGGTTTTGCCCATAGCAGAAATGACAATCAACAATTTTTCTCCTGAAAATGATTGAATGATGTTTGCTGTATTTTTAAATCGATTGGCACTGTTGATGCTGGCGCCGCCAAATTTGAAAACCTTCATTTATTTTACGTTTACCTGATGTGAAATAATTGACTCCCGTTAAACTAAAAAAGAGATTATAGCTTACTTTTACAACTGCAAATCTAACTTCGTTCATTGTAATCTTAAAAAGTTTTATGGAGATCAACAGAAAAATTCAAACCCTTGATGAGTTCACTATCCAGCAGATGAGGGATTTTCCAAATGCAACCGGTGAATTGGCGGGATTGTTAAGAGATATAGGGCTTGCTGCAAAAAGGGTTCATGTGGAAGTGAACAAAGCCGGCTTGGTGGATATTTTGGGCGATGCCGGAACCATGAATGTACAAGGTGAAGAAGTAAAGAAAATGGATATTTTCGCCAATAACCAGTTTATGGGCGTATTGCGTCATGGTATCAGTTGTGCCGGAATTGGTTCTGAAGAAATGGATGATATCGTTGTGTTTGAAGATGAAATCAGCAAACAATCTAAATATGTATGTTTGTTTGATCCGCTGGATGGCAGTGCCAATATAGATGTGAATGTTTCTATTGGTACGATTTTCAGTGTATTTCGCCGTGTGAGTGAATTGGGCAAACCTGCACAAAAAGAAGATTTCTTACAACAAGGCATCAAGCAAGTAGCGGCGGGTTATATCATTTACGGCTCTTCCACGATGTTGGTATATGCTACGAGAAGAGGCTGTAACGGTTTTACATTAGATCAATCTATCGGAGAATTTACATTAAGTCACCCTGATATTAAATGTCCTGAAACCGGAAGAATCTATTCAGCGAATTATGGCAATTATTTTCAGTATGCTGAAAAAGTACAGAAATACCTTACCATTTGTCAGCAGAAAACAAAAGCTGATGGCGGTCCTTACACGCAAAGATATATTGGCAGTATGGTGGCTGATGTGCATCGTAATCTTATAAAAGGTGGCATCTTCATGTATCCGGCCACAATCGACAAACCAAAAGGTAAACTCAGGTTGTTATACGAATGCAATCCATTTGCTTTCATTGTTGAAATTGCAGGTGGTAAAGCCACAAATGGCACACAAAGGATTCTTGAAATACAGCCCACTGAAATTCACCAGCGAACTTCATTTTTTATTGGTAGTAAGTTGATGATGGAAGAATATGAAAACATTATTTAAAATTGACTTCAGCTACAATGAACAAAAAGATAATTTCAGTTACTGACCTCGTAAAAAATTATGGCGATTTTAAAGCGGTAAAATCTATTTCATTCGACGTATATGAAGGAGAGATTTTTGGTTTGCTAGGTCCGAATGGCGCCGGTAAATCAACAACACTTGAAATTATTGAAACTTTACGCTCGAAAACATCAGGTCAAATTATAGTTGATGGAATCGACCTGGATAAAGATCCATCGTCTATTAAAAAAATGATTGGCGTTCAATTGCAAACTTCAGGTTTCTATCCCGGATTGAATCTGGTGGAATTGATAAAATTATTCGGCGGATTGTATAACAGAGAGGTGGATCCAATGGCCTTACTAAAAAAAGTAAATCTGGTTGATAAAGCAAAAAATAAAAGTAAAGAGCTGAGTGGCGGACAAAAACAGCGGTTTTCTATAGCAACAACGCTCATCAACAATCCTAAAATTATTTTCCTAGATGAACCGACCACCGGACTTGATCCTCAGGCCAGAAGAAACCTTTGGGATTTGATCCGTGAAATCAGAGATAATGGTACAACGGTAATCATCACTACACATTATATGGATGAGGCAGAACAACTCTGCGACAGAATCGCCATTATGGATGAAGGTCGCATTATCAAACTCGATTCTCCAGATAAAATGATTGATGAATTGGTTGAAAGTGGTTTCGAAAGGCCCAAACAAGTAAAAGCTGCCAATCTGGAAGATGTTTTCATACATTTAACTGGCAAAGAGATGAGAGATGAATAAAGTTCTGTTTATTTGCAAAATATTTTAAAACAAAAATCAATATAATGAAGAAGTTATTTTTATGTTTCTTGGCAAGTGGGTTACTAGTAAATGTGTCATTTGCTCAAGGAAAAAAATCTCAGGATAAAAAAACTGTAGAAACTGCAAAATTTGAATTGAAAAACGGGATAGACAGTTTTAGCTATGCAGCTGGTATTAGCATTGGCGAAAACATGAAAGATCAAGATATTAAAGGTTTGAATTTAGAAGCCATGTTCAAAGCATTTGAAGATGTGTTTACCGACAAGCCAACTCTATTAACCAAAGAACAAGCCAACATGACTTTACAGGAAAAATTACAAGAGTTCGCTAAAAAGAAAGGCGATGTTGAAAAAGCAAAATGCCAGAGTTTTTTAGAAAACAACAAAACAAGACCAGGTGTTATTTCTTTACCTAATGGTTTGCAATATGAAATCATTACTGCAGGCGAAGACAATGGTATGAAACCAACTCCTGCTGATACTGTTGTGGTTGATTATATCGGAACTTTAATCGACGGAAAAGAATTTGACAACTCTGTAAAAAGAGGAGAGCCTGCTACATTTCCTTTAGGTGGTGTAATCAGAGGCTGGACTGAAATTTTACAATTGATGACCAAAGGTGCTCATTGGAAAGTATACATCCCTAGCGAATTGGGTTATGGTGAAAGAGGCGCTGGTGGTGCTATTCCTCCAAACGCGGCATTGATTTTTGAAATTACTTTAAGAGACATCAAACCTGCAGTTACAAAATAATGGATCCAATTATTTATCCCATAGGGAAGTTTATTGAGCAACCTTACTCCGAACAAGAATTACGAGACAGGTTGCTCGATATTCGTTTTATGACTCAATCGCTTGAGCTTACTGTTTCCAATCTCGACGCCTTTCAACTGGATACGCCTTATAGAGAGGGTAGTTGGACTGTAAAACAAGTAGTGCATCATTTGGCGGATAGTCATATGAATGCTTTCATTCGTTGCAAATTGGCTTTGACAGAAGACAATCCTATCATCAAACCTTACGACCAAAATACTTGGGTAAATACTCCTGATGCTGTTAATGTTCCTATCAATGTATCGATTACTTTATTGCATGCATTACATTTGAGATGGCATGAGTTCTTCATCAATCTGAATGAAAAAGATTTTGAAAGAACCGTGATGCATCCAGAATACAAAAGACAAATGTCTCTTTGGTTTATCCTCGGTTTATATGCATGGCATGGTAAACATCATATCGCTCAAGTACAGGCATTAAAAGACCGCATGAGCTGGTAATATTTTTTTATGGATGTAAAAATCATTTCATCAGCGTATCTCAATAAGCACCAGTATTTCACTGCGCGTCAGGATGCCTATCAATTGCCTTCCGGTAAAATTGTAGATCCTTATTTTGTGGTGGAATTACCTGAAAGCGCCACAGCCATGGCCGTTACAGCAGACAATCAAATTTTATTGGTGAAACAATATCGTCATCCTGTGCAGCAATATTCAATAGAATTGCCCGGAGGATTTATTGATGCCAATGAAAATCCTGAAGATGCTATCAAACGTGAATTGCTTGAAGAAACAGGATATGCATTTGAAGAAGTTTATTATTTGGGAACCACAGCAGCAAATCCTGGTGTGTTGAACAATTTCACCAAACTATTTTTAGCAACAGGTGGAAGAAAAGTGAAAGCTCAGGAACTAGATGCCAACGAAGAAATTGATATCATGCTAAAGCCAATCGACGAAGTCAAACAAATGTTATCCAACAGCGAATTCATCCAAAGCATGCATGCGCTTTGTTTGTTTTATGGATTTGAAAAATTAAAGTCTTTGGGCATTTAATTTACTTCTGCCAAAATAAAGAAACTTCCACACACGATTATTACATCATTTTCATTCGCCATTTTTTTTGCGGCAGTAATGGCATCGTTCACATCATCATAACTTTCTCCAACTAAGTTTTTTTCATTTGCCAAACCTTTAAGTTCCGCATGAGGAAGCGCACGTGGGATATGAGCATTGGTAAAATAATAATTTGCTTCTTTTGGTAATAATTCAAGAACAGATGAAATGTCTTTGTCATTCACAAAGCCAATTACAAAATGATAATTTGACTCAGGGTGATTTTCTTCTAATTGATGTAACAATGCGCTGATACCATCTTTATTATGTGCCACATCATGAATGCATAAAGGAGCTTCAGAAACTACATCCCATCTGCCTTTCAGGCCGGTAATGGTTTTTACGTTTGCTAATGCGAGCTTTTCATTGGGCTCATCGATTTCAAAACCAAGCGTTGCTACAATTTTTTCTGCTGCTAAAACTGTTCTTAGGTTTTTTAATTGATAGTTACCATTGAGGTCGAGTGTGAAAATTTCAGAATGTTGATTTGATTTATCTGTGACTTTACACTTTAGAAATTGATGACTGTTTTCTAGAAGTGTGGTTTCGTAAATTTCTGATGCATAAAAAATTGGCGCGTTCATTTCATGTGCTTTCTTTTCAAAAACAGGTTTTGTTTCTTGCAAATATTCTCCAATGACAACGGGCGTATTGGTTTTAATAATACCTGCTTTTTCAAATGAAATGGATTCTAGCGTATTGCCTAACAAGTTCATGTGATCATAACCAATATTGGTGATGACGGATAGGATAGGATTGATGATGTTGGTACTGTCGAGCCTACCACCGAGTCCGGTTTCAATGACCGCAATATCAACTTCATGTAAAGCGAAATATTCAAAAGCCATGGCCACCGTAAGTTCGAAGAAAGAAGGCTGTATATCCTGACAAATGCTTTTTGTTTTTTCAGTAAATGAAACAACAAAATTATTGTCAATCATATTTCCATTGATGCGTATTCTTTCGCCAAATTCTTTGATGTGTGGAGAGGTGTATAATCCTGTTTTATATCCCTGTTGTTGTAACATCGCCGCCAGCATGTGGCTCGTACTTCCTTTACCGTTAGTGCCGGCTATATGTATGGATTTGAATTTGGTTTGTGGATTGCCTAATGCTTCACAAAGTGCAACAGTATTGTGTATGTCTACTTTGTAAGCAGCTGCACCTATTCTAGAAAACATAGGCAGTTGGGAGTATAGATAGGATAAAGCTTCTTCGTAAGTCATTGCATAAAAATAAATACAATTTCTTAGGAAGTAAATTTTTAATTCACATCAAAAACAAATTGTACTGTCACATTAGATTCACTATCAGAAGCGTCAAATTGTATATTTCCAAGATAATTGCTAACTGCATTGGCATAAGCCTGACTTCTGCTGGTGCTGCCTTTATCAAAACCAACAAATTTACCTTGTCCGGATGCAGATACTTTTATGATCGCGTAGATAGTGGCTTTATTGAGTTCGCCTTCGAATTTATAATGCTTTACAATTTTCCTATTGCCTTTGGTAACTTTCGGTCCGCCAGTTGATCCGCCATTTTTACTACCGCCAGCCGAACCTGCATCTCCGGTTTTACCTGGAGTTTTTCCTTGTGAAGTAAAGGAATTGTCTTCATCGTTGTTATTGCCATTGTTACTTGAAGAAGTATTGGCATTCATGGTGAATTTAGGCTTTTGAGGAGTAGTCGTTTTTTCAGGTTGTACTACTTTAGGCTTTTCGGGAGTTGGGTTGTTTTTCGGTTTTTCGTTTTTTACAATAGGAGCTGCATCTGCATCATTATTATCTGGAGGGGCGATGTTGTCGTTTGCTGATGGATCGGGTGGAGTAGGTGTATTGTTTTCTTCTTTTGTATTTGATGGAGTACCTTTTACCAAAGGCTGTTCTTCACCAAAACCTTCTTCTTCATTTCCAAGATTGATTTCAATCTGATCTTCAATTACGGGAGCTGTAGGCGGTAACACAGACCATCTGATAAATATAAAAAGCAACAACAGCACGCCACAGATGGTAGCGGTGTAAATTGCCGCTTTCTTATTTTCTTCTGTTGAAAAGAGTAGTGTCATGGATAAATGATTAATGCTGAAAGAAATTTCAAGAGCAAATAAATACATTCATTGAATATATCAATACAACTTTTGAAATTTTAACAAAATTAAGGATTTACTTGGTCTGACTGCTTTTGTTTCTTTCGCCAAACAACATGCTGCCAATGCGAATCATCGTGCTGCCACATTCGATGGCGATTTTGTAGTCGGCACTCATGCCCATACTCAATGTTTGGGGTTCGTTGTTTATGGTATGTCGTTTGTTGTTTGTTGTTTTTAAAAGTTTATTGAGATAGTTGAATTCGGATGTTATGATTTGTTCATTATCAGTAAAACTGGCCATGCCCATGAGGCCGCAAATGTTGACGAATTCAAGTTCGGGTAAAATAGCTATTACATGTTGGAGTTCTACTTCATCCATACCGAATTTGGTTTCCTCTTTAGCAATGTAAATCTGTAATAGACAATTGATTTTTCGGTTGATTTTTTTTCCTTGCTTGTTGATTTCGAGTAACAATTTTTCACTGTCTACACCATGAATGAGATGCACAAAAGGAGCGATGTATTTTACTTTGTTGGATTGCAGATGACCGATAAAATGCCAACGAATGTCTTTGGGTAATTTCTCATGTTTTTCAACCAATTCCTGCACATAATTCTCTCCGAAATCCCTAACACCAATTTCATAAGCTTCCCGAAGATCTTCAATAGGTTTTGTTTTAGAAACAGCGATGATGGTAATTACCGAAGGGATAGATTTTTTAAGGGAATTGTATTTTTCTGTGTTAAAAGGCATATAGGAATGTAAAATGTAAAATATCCAATGTAAAATGTAAAAGTGGGATTCAATACCACAAATGAAATTTCAAACATAAATTCAATACCTCATTCCCAATTCCTCATTCCCAATTCCCAATTCCTGATTCCCAATTCCCTACTTAAGAATCGTCCTACTAATCACAATCCTTTGCACTTCACTCGTTCCTTCGTAAATCTGGGTAATCTTGGCGTCGCGCATCAATCTTTCTACATG